>CAKSXP010000053.1 GCA_934515035.1 uncultured Oscillospiraceae bacterium | reverse complement strand
GGTCGCGATATCGGGAATGCACCTGTCGTTTTTTCTCAGCTTTATCCGCCTGTTTACCGGCCGGCTGAGGCGCAGCGCAGTCATCGGGATACCGCTGGTGATCCTCTATGCGCTTATGACCGGCGGCAGCGCTTCCATAATCCGCGCGGCTGTGATGCAGATATTCCTGCTGCTGGCTCCGCTGCTCAAACGGGAAAACGATCCGCTGACCAGCCTTGGCGCGGCGCTTTTGCTGCTGCTTGCGGTAAACCCCGCGGCCTGCGCCTCCGGCTCTCTTCAGCTAAGCTTCGGCTCCATTCTGGGTATCGAGCTGCTGAGCGAAAGATGCTATGGCTCTATCATGGGAACGGCGGCGGTCAAACGGCTTTCGGAAAAGAAGGCGGGAAAGGCGGTATGCTCGTTTGTAGTGTCGAACCTTTCCAGCTCAACGGGCGCACTGGCGATCACAACGCCGCTCATCGCGCTGCTTTTCGGCCGCGTATCGCTGTATTCGGTCGTTTCGAATCTGATGGCGCTGTGGATAGTGTCATATATTTTCTGCGGAGGAATGGTCGTGCTGCTTGTCTGCTGTCTGTGGAGTGCGGCCGGTTCGGCACTTGCTCTTGTCCTGTCATACCCCGCGCGCTATGTGTTCTGGGTCGTGCGGACCGTGGCAGGGCTGCCGCGCTCGGTCATATATACGGAAAACGGCCTTGGCGCGCTGTGGCTTGTCTGCGTATATGTGATGTTTGTTATTACATATGTTTTCCGCAGGAAGGAGGGGTTCCGGCCCGTCCTGCCGGTCTGCCTTTCCGTCATTTCCCTGTGCGGCCTTATAATTCTGAGCGGAGGGCGCGGAAAGGCTGCGGTCCTGGATGTGGGACAGGGACTGTGTTCCGTTATTTCCGTCGGCGATACGGCTGTCGTGATCGATTGCGGCTCCAGCTTCAGCGGAAGCGGCGCGGGGGAGACCTGCGCGGGATTTCTGCTGTCGGAGGGACAGCGCGATGTGGACCTCTTGTGCCTTACTCACCTGCACGCCGACCATTGCAACGGAGTTGAGGAGCTTTTCGCCAATATGAAAGTAAAGATGCTCGCGCTTCCGGGCAATGCGGAGGATACGGATGACAGGCTTGGAACGATCCTTGCCTGCTGTGAAAAGCAGGGAACACAGGTCGTTTATATTGAGGACAACAGCATATTCACCTGCGGTGATGTGCGGATAGACGCGCATGCGTTTCCGGGCTTTGAGGGAGAGAACGAGACCGGAGCCGTGTATCTTGCGAGCATCGGCGAGTTTGATATGCTCGTGACAGGAGACGCAGGACTCGGCGTTGAAAACGAGACGGCGCAGGCGTATGATGTTGAAAGGCTCGAACTGCTTGTCGCCGGGCACCACGGCTCGAACACGTCCTCCGGAGGAGCGCTTCTGTCCGCCTTTATGCCGGACTGCGCCGCCGTTTCGGTTGGAGCCGGAAACTCTTACGGTCATCCGGCGGAGGAGACGATGAAGCGGCTCGCCGCATACTGCGGAAGCGTTTACCGAACGGACGTTTCCGGAAATATTGTATTTATTCTGGGGTAATCAATGGCAAAGAACAATACGAAAAAAACAAAGGAAGAGCAGCTGGATTTTGCCGCCCTGCGCAGACGGCTGCGCGCGGAGGGGCCTGCCCGCGTATATTTTCTGTACGGCGAGGAGGACTATCTTCGGGAGGCTTTTTTTGAGGAGATAAAAAAGCTGTGCGTTGACGGCGAGAGCGATTTTAACCACCGCAGACTCAATGGCGAGGGGCTTTCGCTGACCGAACTGAGCGAGGCTGTGAATGCGCTGCCGTTTTTTGCGGAAAGAACACTGGTCGAGGTACGGCAGTTTGAACTCAACCGGTTCCGCGACAGCCAGTCCGCAGAGCTTACGGCTATCCTGTCAGACATACCGGATTACTGCACGCTGGTCCTGATCCCGCCCGCGGAACATGAGCCGGACGGACGCCTTGCGGCGTTTAAAGCGGTCAAAAAGTACGGAGAGGCGATAAACTTCACGCGGCAGGGCGGTTCAACGCTCATAAACTGGATTCAGCGCCGTTTCGCCGCGCTGGGAAAGAGCATATCCCGCGGCGATGCCGAGTATCTGGCTTTCATAAGCGGGAGCCTGATGAACCGGATGATACCGGAGATAGAAAAAATCGGTGTCTATGCCCGCGGCAGCGAGGTGACAAGGGAGGATATTGACGCGGTCGCGCATCATCTGCCCGAGGCGCGCGTTTTTGAAATGACGGAAAAGCTTGCCTCCCGGGATTTTGACGGGGCGGTAGGGATACTCTCCGAACTTATGCAGATGAAAGACGAACCGCCGGTAAAGACCTTGGCGGTCGTCGGAAAACAGATGAGGAACCTTTATGCCGCGAGGATAGCGCTGGACAGAAAACTGGGCAAGAGCTATGTATCCGAGACCTGCGGCATCAGATTTGACTTCGTCGCGGAGCGGCTTTTGAATTCGTCACGGGGCTTTACGGAGGCACAGCTGTCCCACGCCGTAAGACTGTGCGCGGAGACCGACTTCCGTATGAAGACAGGCGGAGGCGACAACGAAGAGCTTCTGTGCGAGCTGATAATGCGCATAGCGGCGGGGGAGACGGCATGATAAAGGTCAAAGAGGTAATAGTCGTAGAGGGCCGCTACGACAAAAACACGCTCAGTCAGATATTCGACGCCGTGATAATCGAGACCTCGGGCTTTGGCATATTCTCAAACGGGGAGAAGCTTGCGCTTCTCCGCAGACTTGCACAGAAGCGAGGTCTGGTGGTACTCACGGATTCGGACGGCGCGGGCTTTGTCATACGGAATTACCTTAAGGGAGCGATCGACCCGAGGCTTGTCAAGCATGCGTATATCCCCGACATAAAGGGCAGGGAAAAGCGCAAAAAAGCTCCGTCCAGAGAGGGAACTCTCGGTGTTGAAGGTATGCGGCCGGAGGTGCTTATCGCTGCGCTGGAGCGCAGTGGCGCGACGCTGTCAGCCGGAACGGAAAGCCGCGGAGCGGGGACGATAACCAAAGCGGACATGTACGCCAAAGGACTTACCGGTACCCCCAATTCCGCCGAACGCAGACAGCGGCTGCTCAGAAAGCTGGATCTGCCTCAGAAGCTAAGCGGGAATGCGCTTCTTGATGTGCTTAATGCGATCATGGAACACAGCGAGTTCATGAATATGGAGATATGACGGAAGCACGCGGCGCGCAGAAATGCCCGGAAACCCTGTGATCGCAGGGCTTCCGGGCATTTTCGCTACCGGTTCCCGAGGTCGGCGGACCCCCGTTCGGACTCGCGGTACGGCAGATATTCGATAAATTTCTGAACGGCGGGCGTCAGATGCTTTGTGCTCTTCATTGCCAAGCCGATCGAACGGTAATACGGCTCTTTCAGGGGCCGAATCTCTATCTTGTAAGGGATTCGCTGCAAGATCATATCGGGCAGTATCCCGATGCCCAGCCCTCTTTCCGCCAGCGCCATGATGGCAAAGTCCTCCCATGTCGTAAACCGGATATCCGGCTGAACATGACAGCTCTCCAGCAGTCCGGAGACCTCGGTTTTTCCGCCGTGCTCCAGCAGAAGAAACGGCAGACCGTTCAGGTCCTCGATCGCGACCGTTTCATTCTCCGCGAGAGGGTGCCCCGACGGCAGCACCACCTTGTATTCGTCCTGCTTGAGCAGGATGGTATCAAATTTGGATAATGTCGGGAGCCGCAGAAAACCGCAGTCCACACGGCCCTCGTCGAGCCAGCGCTCCACTTCGTCGTAATCGCCCAGAAGCATTTCATATTCGATACCCGGATAGGCCGTTTGCAGCCTTGCAAAGATATTCGGCAGCCAGTTTATCGCCACGCTGGAAAACGTGCCGATGCGGACAACTCCGGTCTCAACCCCGTTCATCCGGCATATCTGACCTTCAAGCTCGTGATGGTCGCTGAGGACCTTTCGCAGAAACGGCATTACCTGCTCTCCGGCAGAGGTCAGGCATACGCCGCTTTTGCTCCGTTCCAGCAAGGTCATGCCCCATTCCTTTTCCAGATCGGCCACCATTTTGCTGACGGAGGATTGAGCGTAGCTGAGCTCCTGTGCCGCGCGGGTGAAGCTGCCTTTTTCCGCTGTTTTGACAAAGGCGAGATATTTCAGCAGGGGATTCTCCATGTTATATCCATTCCAATCTTCGATGTATCTCATCAATAATATTCGCTTTTTATATTATAACGCATCCTGTATAATGCTTCAAGAACCATTTGGAAGAGAGTGAAATGAATTTGAAGACCCGGGATATGGATATGCTGCACGGCCCGCTGATAAAGAAGCTGCTGTTTTTTACGCTTCCAATCGCGCTGAGCAGCATCGTGCAGCAGCTTTTCAACGCGGCGGATACCGCCGTTGTCGGTTACTTCAGCGACGCTAATGCGCTCGCGGCTGTCGGTACGAATACGGAGATCATTGCATTGATAGTTACGGTCTCCTCCGGCCTGTCCATCGGTGCAAACGTTCTGATCGCCGATCGGATCGGACGCAATAAACAGGAAGAAGTGCCCTCGGCGGTGCGGACGGCGGTGCTCCTGTCCGTGCTGACCGGCATTGCGGGAACGCTCTTCGGGCAGCTCATTGCCGGGCCGCTGCTGCGGCTTATCCGGACGCCGGAGGGCATTTTTCATTCCGCGGAACTCTATCTGCGCATTTATCTGCTGGGGTATCCGTTTTTACTGTTATATGACTTTGGCTCCGCGGCCCTGCGGGCGAGGGGAGACAGCCGATATCCGTTCATTGCGCTGGTGATATCCGGCGCCGCCAATGTGGGACTCAATCTGTTTTTCGTCATCGTGTTCCGCATGGGCGTCGCCGGTGTTGCCCTGGCAACGGATATTTCAAATGTGCTTTCCGCGCTGCTGGTCCTGCACCGGCTGACAAAAGACGAGCAGTTCCATCTGAGGCTTCGGGGGCCGCGGCTTTCGCTGCATTTCACCGGAGAGATACTGAAAACGGGCGTTCCGTCCGCCGTGCAGGGAGCGGTGTTCTGCTTTGCGAATATCTTTGTGCAGGCGTCGGTCAACAGCTTCGGCGAGACGGCTATCGCCGGAAGCACCATTGCCATGAATTTTGAATACTTTACTTACTACATCATTACGGCGTTCGGACAGACGGCTACCACATTCACCAGCCAGAACCATGCGGCCGGGCAATATGCAAGGTGCAGAAAGATCATGCGGCGCTGTCTGCTGCTGTCCATCTTGTGCAGTTCCGTTCCGATCTTCACCATCGTTTTGTTCCGGAACTTCTTCTCCGGCCTGTTTACGCCGGACGCGGCGATGATCGGGAGCGCCGGCGTGCGCATTCTGTGCATTCTGCTTTTTGAACCGATATGCAGCCTGTATGAGGTCCCGGCGGGCGTTCTGCGGGGCAGCGGACACGCGCTGTGCCCGGCCGCCGGCACAATGATCGGCACATGTGCTTTCCGCATCATCTGGATATGCACGGCGTTCAGGGCAGAGCCCACGCTTCCGATGCTGTACCACGCTTTTCCGCTCTCCTGGGTCACTACGATACTGCTGGTGAACATCGGGGGCCTGGCCGTTCGGTCAAAATCAAAAACACAGGAGAAAAGTGCCTGAGGGTGCGGCACGGCAGCAGCTGATCTATGTATGCAGGAGGATAATGAAGCGCCGCACCGGTGATTCCAGTGCGGCGCCTCATTGTTCATGATGATTATCAGCGACAGGCCAGCAAAATGGCGCATACGGCAGCAATAATGCCGCCGATCACACTGACGATGGTATAGATCTTCCGGGACTCCGGATCGCTCTTTTCCCTGGCCAGGTAGTAGATACCTGCTCCGAGAACAAGAATGCCGATGACGAGACCGATGATTCTGACAGCCATTTTTTTCCTCCATTTCAATAAAAATGCCGAGTTTGTTATCACGAGTACGGAGCCGGCGTTATGTACCAGTGCGCCGACAACAGGGTTGAGCGTCCCAACGATCGCCAGAGCTATCGCAATGAAATTCAGCGTCATGGAGAAGGTCATGTTGAGCCTGATGGTGGTCATCATCCGCTTGGACAGCGCCACAAGATGCGGAAGCTCCCTGACCTCGTCGTCCACCAGCGCAATATCTGCTGCATCCACGGCAATATCGCTGCCAACGCCGCCCATGGCAATGCCGACATCCGCTTTTTTCAGTGCGGGGGCGTCATTGACCCCGTCTCCGATCATGCAGACAGGCATGTTCTTACTCTGGTATTCGCCGATATAGTTCAGTTTATCCTCCGGCAGACAGTTTGCCCGCACTTCGCCGATATGCAGCCTGTCTGCAATGGTTTTTGCGGCATTTTCATGATCGCCGGTGAGTAAAACAGGCCGTATGCCCAAATCGGACAAAGCGCTGATGGTTGCGGCGCTTTCCTTTCGCAGCGTGTCTGACAGGGCTAGAAATCCGGCGAATGTACCGTTTACCGCCGTATAAATCACGGTGCAGCCCTGCCGGATGTACGCTTCGGCAGACGGTACAACGCCGATGTCGATGCCGTTCTCATGCAGCAGCTCAGGATTGCCCGCAAGGACGGTTTTTCCTTCCACAACAGCACGCACGCCCCGTCCGGGGATCATCTGAAAATCCTCAGTTTCAGCCGATGCCACCCCGTTTTTTTTGTAGCAGCTTACGACAGCTTTTCCCAGCGGATGCTCGGAGAGCTGTTCTGCGGATGCCGTCAGCCGGTAAATGTCGTCTTTACTCAATTCAGCCGAAACACTGTCCACTGCAACGACCTCCGGTGCGCCATAGGTCAGCGTACCCGTCTTATCGAAGGCGATGACCTTTGCCTTTGCCAAACGCTCCAGCGCATCTCCCTCCCGGACGAGAAAGCCGTGCTTCGCAGCATTGCCAATCGCGGCCATAATAGCCGTGGGTGTCGCCAATACCAGTGCGCAGGGGCAGAACACAACGAGAATTGTTACAGCACGGATGATCTGACCGGTAATGAGCCAGGTAAGAGCGGCGGCAGTCAAAGCGATAACCACGATCCAGGTCGCCCAGCGATCGGCAATACCAACGATTTTTGCTTTCCCCGCATCTGCCGACTGCACCAGCCGTATCATGCGCTGAATCGAGCTGTCCTCGCCGACCTTCGCTGCTTCCATCTCGAAAGCGCCGAATTGGTTGACTGTGCCGCTTGATACCGCATCGCCTACTGTTTTGTCAACAGGGAGGGATTCGCCGGTCATCACCGCCTGGTTGATGGAGGTTTGTCCGGAGAGGATCACGCCGTCCACTGGGATGCTCTCTCCGGGAAGTACGCGGATCCGATCCCCGACATTGACCTGTTCGGCAGGGATAAGTTCTTCCTTGCCGTTCCGCAGCACGCGGGCTGTCTGCGGCGTCAGATGCACCAGCCTTTCGATCCCGGCCCTTGCTCTTGCCACGGTCAGTTCCTCAAGCAATGCACCGAGCTGCATAATAAACGCTACTTCACCGGCGGCAAAGGTTTCTCCGATGCATAGGGAAGTGATCAAAGCCAAAGAAACGAGCACATCCGCTTTGATATCGAAGGCAGTGATCAGTCCTATGACTGCCTCAAGAATTATGGGGATGCCGCAGAAGATAACGGCGACCCATGCCATGTCAAACGGAAACGGATGAAATTTCAAAAGACTGCAAATGACAGCAGCACCGGAGATCACAAGCAGTATAATGTCCTTCCTGATACCTCCGAGCTCCAGGAACTGTTCCATCCTCTCCATGACCCGCTTCATAGACAAGTCTCCTTTCCATACCTAATGGGGTATGTGTATATAATACCTATAGGGGTATATGTTGTCAAGAGCGATAAATAAAAAAGTCAGCCCACAGGACTGACTTTTGAAAAGCGTGTATCTTACTGCATATTTGCAAAGCGCTCTACGGCCTTTGTGAAGCTTTCGATAGTTTTATCCGCATCGCCGTGTTGAATACCGTCCCGGACGCAATGCTGGATATGCCCCTCCAGAACGACCTTTCCGCAGCCGTTCAGCGCCGATTTGGCGGCATTGATCTGCGAGAGAATATCTTCGCAGGGCACGTCTTCGTCTATCATACGGTCAATGGCCTGCACCTGACCAATGATTTTTTTCAAACGACGATGCAGGTTTTCCGCATCCATGCATTGTTTCATAAAAGTGTCCTCCATACAGTAAGGGGTATATGTTTATTATAAAGCACGAGAAAATCCCTGTCAACACGCTGCCGCAGATCCCGGTGCCTTTAATACGACAATTTACATATTTTGCTCTTTGGGCAGCAGAACGGTGAAGGTCGTCGTTCCGTTTTCGCTGTCTGCCGATACGGCTCCGCCGTGCAGCTGGCACACTTTTTTCACGATGGCAAGGCCGATGCCGTTTCCCACGGATGAATGTGATTCGTCCGCCTGATAAAACTTGTTGAATATATGCGGGATACGGTCCTTCGGGATGTCCTTGCCGTGGTTTGAAACGGACACCGAAAGGTAGCCGCCGCATTCGGAGATATCGACCGAAACCGTGCCGTTTGGCTCCGAAAACTTGACCGCGTTGTCCAGCAGATTGATCCAGACCTGCTTCAGCAGCTCCTCATTCGCGCAGATCATGTGTTCGCCGAACTGCATGTCCATATAAAGATTTTTGGGCGTCCACTTTTCCGCGAGCAGCAGGACCGCTCCGCGGATCTGCTCCGACAGATTAAACTGTGTGACCTCCGTAAGGATCGTCTGGTTTTCCACACGGGTCAGATTCAGCACATTGGTCGCCATGGCCGAAAGCCGCAGAGACTCTTCCTCTATGACCTCGAGATACTCTTCCTTCTGCTCCTCCGTGAGGTTTCCGCGGCGCAGAAGCTTTGTAAACCCGGCGATGGAGACGATGGGCGTTTTGAATTCATGAGAAAAATTGTTGATAAAATCACTGCGCAGCATTTCCGTGTGCTCCAGTTCTTCGGCCGCGCGGTTGAAGCTCTTTTCGAACTGCCTGAAGGTCGGGTGGTCAGCGATCGGCTTGCCAAAATGCAGCCGCGCTTTGAAATCTCCGCTTGCCAGCCGGTTAAGCTGATCGATGATCCGTCTGATCGGTTTCAAGGTTATTTTTCCCGTCAAAAAAGCAAGAAGAAAACCGATCACCAGACTGACAAATACCAAAAAACGAAGAAGCTCGGGCAAACCGACTTGCCCGCCGGTCACTTCGATGACTCCGAGCCGTGCAAAACCGTAAACGGCGCCGATCGTCAGCAGCATAACGACCATGCTTGTTATAAAAACGATTCCGATTATCAGCAGTGTCAGAGCCAGTCTGCCCGGATGCTCTCTTTTGTTCAAACCTTTTTCACCGCCTTATAAC
>CAKSXP010000052.1 GCA_934515035.1 uncultured Oscillospiraceae bacterium | reverse complement strand
GCCCGTCTCGGCCCTGCGGAGCTTGCGCGGTTCTGCGCCCTGTCGCCGGAGTGCGACGAGCTGATGCGCGCAGCCTATGACACCATGGCGCTGACCGGCCGGAGCTATGACAGGATACTGCGGGTCGCGCGGACCATCGCCGACCTCGACGGAGAAGAGAATATAGCGCCTGCGCATCTTGCGGAGGCTATTCAATACAGGACCTACGATTTTACGGAAAACAATGACTGAGGTGATGCATATGAGCACAGAAAAACCGATAATCGAATTACGGAATGTCGGAAAGCGGTTCCAGTCGATGGACGGAGAGGTCACGGCGCTTGAGGGCGTGGATCTTTCCATCAACAGGGGCGATATTTTCGGCGTGATCGGCATGTCCGGCGCGGGCAAGTCCACGCTGGTGCGATGCATCAACCTGCTTGAGCGCCCGACGACAGGCTCCGTCCTTTTCGAGGGGGAGGATCTGACAAAGATGAGCCCCTCTGCGCTGCGTGAGTGCCGCCGCAAGATCAGCATGATCTTCCAGCAGTTCAATCTTCTCATGCAGAGCACCTGCCTGAAAAATATCTGCTTCCCGATGGAGATCGCCGGCGTCAGAGCTGCCGACGCAAAAAAGCGCGCCATGGAACTGCTCGAGATCGTCGGACTTCCGGACAAGGCGAACGCATATCCGGCTCAGCTCTCCGGCGGACAGAAGCAGCGCATAGCCATCGCCCGCTCGCTGGCCTCCGATCCGGAGGTGCTGATGTGCGACGAGGCGACGAGCGCCCTTGACCCGACGACAACGCGCGCAATTCTCGCGCTGATAAAGGACATCAACAGGCGTCTGGGCATAACGGCCATCATAATTACGCACGAGATGTCGGTCATAGAGGAGATATGCTCCCATGTCGCGATCCTTGACAAAGGCCATGTCGCGGAGATAGGCGCCGTCGAGGAGATATTCACAAATCCAAAGACCGAGGCCGCCAGGAGACTGGTCTATCCCAACGGCGCGCCCGTCTCCGACCTTAAGAGCGACCGCGTCGTCAGGATCGCGTTCAACGGCGGCACGAGCTACAGCCCGCTTATCGCCTCGCTTGCGATCGACTGCGGCGTAAAGGTCAACATACTCGGCGCGGACACGCGCAATGTCGGCGGCAAGGCGTTCGGAACGATGCTGATCGGTCTGCCCAACGATCCCGAGGGCGCGGAAAAGGCGCTGAACTATATCCGCCGCCAGAAGGATGTTACCTGTGAGGAGGTGGAATACAGCCATGACTGAATTTTTCCAGTCCAAAGCCTGGCTTGAAGCCCTTGAGATAATCAGAAGCGAAACCGCAATGGGCATATGGGAGACGCTGTATTCAACGGTGCTCTCGACTCTGTTTGCCTATGTAATTGGTCTGCCGCTCGGCGTCCTGCTCGTAACGGGTGAGGAGACGGGCATCCGACCGCTGCCCCGTTGGCTGATGAGCGTTCTGAACTTTGCCATAAACATACTGCGCAGCGTCCCGTTCCTGATACTTATGATAATCGTGCTGCCGCTGTCGAGATTCGTTGTCGGCACGTCGATAGGAACTCCGGCCCTCATCGTTCCGCTGACGATAGCCGCGTTCCCGTTCATCGCGCGCCTTGTCGAGAGCTCGCTGCGCGAGACGGACAAGGGCGTTATCGAGGCGGCTCAGTCCATGGGAGCGACGCCCTTCCAGATAGTTTACAAGGTGATGCTGCCGGAGGCGAAGCCTTCGCTGCTGTCCGGCGCCGCGATAGCCCTGACCACGATCATGGGCTATGGCGCGATGGCCGGTATCATAGGCGGCGGCGGTCTGGGTAAGATCGCGATAAACTACGGCTATTACCGGTTCAAGCCCATCGTCATGTGGGCGGAGGTCGTTCTTCTGGTCCTGCTCGTCCAGATATTCCAGACGGTCGGAACAAAGCTTGCCGTCAAAAGCGACAAACGCATAACTGCCGCTGCAAAAAGAAAGAAAAAAGCAGAGTGAGCCGGTTCAAAGGACCGCGGCTCATCTGCCGGATACAGCCGGCGCCTTCGATAAAACGAAGGCGCCGGTTTTTTTACGTTATATGAGAGTTTACCGCGCGGTCGAACCGCCGTTTATGACCGCGTCGAGACCGCTTATATAGCCCGCCTCGTCGCTTGCGAGGAACTTGACCAGCGCAGCGACCTCGTCAAGCTCGCCCATGCGGCCGAGAGGAATGGGGAAGCCGCGGCTCAGCATCGCGCTGAGATCTCCTCCGAACACGTTCTCGAGCGTGTTCTGCATCATGCGGGAGTTGAGCGCGCCGGGGCATATCGTGTTGACGCGGACGTTGTATTCGCCGGCCTCCATTGCGGCGATCGCGCCGATCTTCATGCAGGAGGCCTTGGAGACGGAATATGCCGAACCACCGATCTGCGCGCGGATGCCGGCCTGTGACGAGGTGTTTATAACACAGCCGCCGCGCTGCCGGTACATTACAGGCAGGACGTATTTGAGCATTATCAGAACGCCGGTCACGTTCAGCTTCATGCAGCTTTCAAACTGCGCTATGTCGATGTCCTCGATACGCGCGCCGGGACCCTGTTTTCCGGCGTTGTTGAAGAGAACGTCGATTTTTCCGAAGCGGTCGACAATGGCGTCCACCGCGGCGGAAACGGAGCTTTCGTCGGTCACGTCGGTTTTAATGAGCAGGCTCCGTTCGGGATCCAGCCCCAATTCGGCGGCTTTTGCCTTCAGCGCGGCGTCATCGACGTCCAGAAGGCAGACGGACGCCCCGTCGTCATAGAACGACCTGGCGGTGACGGAACCGATGTCGCCGGCCGCTCCGGTTATGACGACGATCTTTCCGGTAAAATCGAATTTTATCATACTTATGCACTCCTTTTCTTCTCCTGCTTCAATTATATCTGAAAAAAGAGGGAAAGCAACAGGCAAAAAGGAATGCTGGTGATTGAGTACAGAAAAAATCGCCGAGAAGAGCTCAATATTGACAGATGTTTAGATTTTCCGAAAAAGCTATTGACAAAATAGGTTTTATGTTATATTACAATATCACCACAGAGAAACAAAGGAAGGAGATACTTGAAATGACCGGTTCGTTTGGGTTTGTCATTATGTCCATGGAAAACATGTGCAGCATGCGCATGTGCTTTGTCATGCCCATTTCCGGTAAGTACTCCGACCAGGCGAAGAAACCTGCCGTATAAAAACGGCGTCACTTCTGTTTATGACCGGAGGCTTGCAGAAAGCTTTCCGGTTATTTTTTTAGAAAAATTTTTAATTGCAAGGAGACAAAAACAATGAAGAAACGTATTGCTGCTCTTGTCCTCGCGCTGGTACTTGTCCTCGCGCTCTGCGCCTGCGGAAGCAAAAAGGACAGCCTCGAGGGAACCACCATTCGCGTTGCCGCAAGCCCCGTGCCCCATGCCGAGATCCTGAAGGTCGCAAAGGACATCCTTGCCGAACAGGGCATCACCCTTGAGATCATCGAGTATACCGACTATGTCCAGCCCGCCATGGTGACCGAATCCGGCGAGGTCGATGCAAACTACTTTGCGCATCTGCCCTACATCGAGAACTTCAACGAAGAGAACGGGACCCACCTTGTCTCCGTTGCAGCCATCCACTACGAGCCCTTTGGCCTGTATCCGGGAAAGACCAAGACCATTGACGAGCTTGCAGACGGCGCACAGATCGCTGTTCCCAACGACGGTACCAACGAAGCCCGCGCGCTGCTCCTGCTCGAGGCTCAGGGACTCATAACCCTCAAGGAAGGCGTTGGCCTTAACGCCACCAAGCTCGACGTCGTTGACAATCCGAAGAACCTCGACATCGTTGAGATGGAGGCTGCCCAGCTGCCGAGGACCCTTTCCGATGTTGACATGGCTGTCATCAACGGCAACTACGCCATGGAGGCGGGACTGTCCGTCGCCAACGACGCTGTTGCTACCGAGGACGCAGCTTCCGAAGCGGCACAGACCTATGCCAACATAGTCGTCGTCAAGGAGGGCAACGAGGATAACGCCGCCATCAAGGCCCTTGTTGAGGCTCTTCAGAGCGATGCTGTCAAGACCTACATCGAGGAAAACTACGACGGAGCCGTCGTTGCGATATTCTAAACACGATCAAAACACAAAAAACGGACGATCTTATGATCGTCCGTTTTTTGCGTAGCAGGGGAGCACGCTGTGCTTTTCCGGCACCGCAGGCGCTCTGCGGTTGACATTGCATTTCCGTGATGGTATTATCCGTTTAGTAAATGTATTTACTGAATCTGTTCGATCAATGTGGAGGAAGGATAATGAACTATCGCGAAATATACGAGTCCAAGCTGACCGACGTACAGGGCGCGCTGAAGCTGATACGCTCCGGGGACGGCATCTGTCTCGGCAAGGACTGCAACGAGCCGCAGCTTTTCTGCCGCGAGCTGCACACTATCGCCGACCGTGTAGAAGGCATCACGGTCCTGAAGGGACGCTCGTCGGATTACGGTTTCATGCAGAATGAGGGTATGAAGGGGCATATCCTGACCCAGAGCGCGTTCTATGCCCGCGGCTGGGAGCGCCCGCAGGAACTGGGCAACGTGACCTTCGTCGCCTGCGACCTCTATGACCAGCCGTTCAACTACAACGCCGCATATCCCCGCAATGTCTACTGCGTGGCCGCAACGCCGATGGATGAAAACGGTAATTTCCAGGTCAATCTCTCCCTGATGTGGGAAATGGACATCAACCCTCTGTCCTGCGACCGCATCATTATCGAGGAGAACAAACAGCTGCTCCGCGTCAAGGGCGGACAGGAGATAAACATAAAGGATGTTGACGCGGTATATACCGCCGATTACCAGCCGCCCGAGATACAGGATCTGCAATGCTCCGAGATCGAGGACAGGATAGGCGAGTATGTTGCATCTCTCGTGCCGGACGGAGCGACCTTCCAGCTCGGCATCGGCACGCTGCCGAACGCCTGCGCCACTCACATGATGGACAAGAAGGAACTCGGCATCCACAGCGAGATGTTCACGAATCTCATGGCGGAGATGGTCGAGAGAGGCGTTGTTACCGGCCGCGCCAAGAACCTGAACAGATATGAGCATACCTTCTGCTTCGGCGGCGGGACCCAGAAGCTGTATCAGCATCTGCACGACAATCCCAACTGCGTGATACGCCCGGCGAGCTACGTTACCGATCCGCGCGTTATAATGCAGAACGATAATATGTATTCGATAAACGGCATTCTGGAGATAGACCTGACCGGACAGGTGTGCTCCGAGTCCATCGGCACCCGGCAGTACTCCGGCCCGGGCGGAGGATTTGACTTTGCCTATGGCGCACAGCACTCAAAGGGCGGCCGCAGCATCCTCATCATGCAGTCCCGGACCAAGAAGGGGCAGGCCAAGATAAAGACCATGCTGACGCCCGGCGCACAGGTCACGATACCGCGTCCGTATGCCGATACGGTCGTTACGGAGTATGGCGTTGCCTATCTCAAGGGACGTTCTCTGCATGACCGCGTTATGAATCTGATAGCCATCGCGCATCCGGACGACCGTGAGCAGCTCCGCCGCGAGGCCGCCGCACTTAACTATATTGTTTGAGCAGCTTGCTTTTTCCCTGTATCTTGGATATAATTCGGTTATTATAGTTCAGAAACGGGAGATCGGATGGAACAGACTAAAAAGCTTAAACGCAGTGAACAGGCGGCCGCGACAAAGGCGGCGCTGACGGAGTCCGCGCTGCGCCTCTTTGCGGAACGCGGCTATGACAACGTTTCGATAGCGGATATCTGCGGCAGTGTTGGCGTTACGGTAGGTGTGTTTTATCACTACTTTTCCACCAAAAGCGGCGTTTATAAGGAACTCTCCCTGAGCATGGACGAGCGCATACGTGCGTTCGAACCAAAGAGCAGCGATGCGCTCGGAAAGATCGCGGAGATACTGCATTGCTATGCAGAGATCACGCGGGATATCGGCGTTGAAACGATGAGCGTTATCCTGACGCCCGCCAACAGACTGGTATATACGAACAATCTTTCCGCGAAGCGTATACGCGGCATAATCGAAGAGGGACAGCGGACGGGCGAGATATCAACTGCCGCGACGCCGCTGAACCAGATGCGGCTGATATATTCATCGGTTTGGGGCGTTGTTCTGTTCTGGTGCAGCGTGGGCGGAGAGTTTGACCTCATCCAGGACATCGACAACGCGGTGCGGACGGCGCTGCGCGCGCTTGAGCCGCGGTAGAGAAGGGCGCGGGTCCGCCGCAGAAGCGGAATAATACAGACAAAAAAGGGTGCTGATACGAAAGTATCAGCACCCTTTTTTAATTTTTACTTCAATTTTCTGAGCTTTATCTTATCGTTGCAATCTCCGCCTCGGACAGCGCCTTTTCGCTCAGTTCCTGGCCGATGCCCGGCTTGTCGGGAATCGAAAAGGCTCCGTTCACCGGCTGGTAGTCATAGACGCACATCTCCGTAACGCAGGGCAGCGTGCTGCTCATGTGGTGCTCATGTATCGTGAAATTCGGTATCGCCGCCTCGACCTGGAGCGCGGCCGCAAGACTGATCGGGCTGCAGCAGACGTGCATCTGTGCGCCGACGTCGAAGGTCTGGGCCATATCGCAGATCTTTTTGACTTCCGAAATTCCGCCGCATATGCCGATGTCCGGCTGTATGAGAGCCAGCGCGCCGTCCCGTATAAGCGGCAGAAAGCCCCAGCGCGTGTATGTGCGCTCGCCTGTCGCAAGCGGTATGCTGGTGCTCTCGGCAAGCTTTTTGAAAGCCTCCGGGCGCATCGGGCTTGCGGCTTCCTCAAGGAACATGATGTTATATGGCTCTGCCATCTTTGCAAACTGCAATGCGCTGACGGCGTCCGTCCGGCAGTGGTTTTCGAGTATTATGTCAACCTCGTCTCCCGCGGCGTCGCGCATCGCCGCAAGACGGGCCTCAAACGCATGCAGAGTTTTAAGGCTCTGCAAACCGACGGCCTCTGTCGAGGGTATTTCCCGTCCGTCCGCGTCGCAGCAGATGATATTTGCCTTGACCGCGGTGAAACCCTCTTCCTTTGCTTTCAGCACCTGCTCGGCGAAAAATTCCGGCTCATATGTCCCGAAGTTGAAATGATCGACGTTCCAGCCGAACTGGAGCTGGCTTGCATAGGCGCGCAGGCTTTCGCGCTGCTTGCCGCCGAGAAGCACATAGAGCGGAACGCCGAAGGCCCTTGCCTTGAGGTCCCAGAGCGCGCTGTCGATAGCGGAGACGGCGCTCATGACGACGGCGCCGTTTCCTATTGCCCAGAATGTGCCCTTGTGCAGCTTTTCCCAGATGGCTTCCGTGTTCATGGGGTCGAGGCCAATTATTTTTTGGGCAAATTCTTTTATGTATTCGAAGGACGCGCCGGCTCCCGTCATGATGGCAAGTCCGCCCTCTCCGAGACCGTAAAGGCCCTCATCCGTATTGACGCGCGCGATAACGGGGCGCATGTCCGCCGCCTTCTGCGCTGTTTTCAGCCTTATGACGTCAACGCTTGTAATTTTCATTTAATTTCTCCCGGTGTCAATTTTTTATTTTGATTATACATCCGACGCTGTTTCATGTCAATTTGACAGTGTTCCCGCGGTGTTTTTGATGCTGCAAAGCAATTTTTGCCTTCTGCATGTATTCCGGCGCTGTCTGCACATACTATCGTCGATCATTTTGCCGATAAGTTCGGATTTTAAGAAAGGGAAATAGCAATGCGTAAAGTCAAGGATTTCATAGACACCCAGAATTACAGCCGCCGCGAGCTCATGGATATCATTGAGCTGTCGCTCCAGATCAAAAAATGTATCAAAACCGGATATCAGCCCCCGCTGCTGAAGGGCAAGACTCTCGGAATGATCTTCCAGCAGTCCTCCACCCGCACCCGCGTTTCGTTCGAGACTGCGATGCAGCAGCTCGGCGGACATGCCCAGTATCTCGGCCCCGGCATGATACAGCTCGGCGGACATGAGACCATCGGCGACACCGGCAAGGTGCTGAGCTATCTTGTCGATATCGTGATGGCCCGTGTCATAGAGCACAAGACCGTCGAGGAGCTTGCCCGTGCCTGCTCCGTTCCCGTTCTCAACGGCATGAGCGATTACAACCACCCGACTCAGGAGATAGGCGACATGTGCACCATCGTCGAGAACCTTCCCTGCGGAAAGCGCCTTGAGGACTGCAAGATAGTCTTTGTCGGGGATGCCACGCAGGTCTGCGCCTCTACCGGCTTTATAACCACTCACCTCGGCATGAACTTTGTCCAGTACGGCCCCAAGACCCATCAGCTCAACGAATATCACAAGGCCATACTGGAGAAAAACTGCCGCGAGAGCGGCGGAAGCTGGCTCGTTACCGACGAACGCGAAGCCGTCCGCGGCGCGGACTTTATATATACCGACGTCTGGTACGGCCTTTATGAGAGCGAACTGCCCAAGGAGGAGCGCGTGCGCATCTTCGGCGACTATCAGGTCAACCGCGAGCTGATGCAGCTCGGAAATCTCGGCTGCAAGTTCATGCACTGCCTGCCAGCGACGCGCGGTGAGGACGTTACCGACGAGGTCGCGGATTCGGAAGCCTCCATCTGCTGGGAGCAGGCGGGAAACCGCCTTACGGCGATGCGCGGACTGCTGGTATATCTCACGCGGTATCAGAAGCCCGGCTCTGAGCTTGCACAGGCGGCGGCGCGCGAGGAGCTTGAAGCCTTCATGTGCGAACGCGGCATCGTTTGATTTTCGCCTGCCGCAAAAACGATAAAACCCGGCACGGCAAACCAACCTCATGAAACGGAGAGGAAATAAGAATGTCTAATCCCAAAAAGTTCAGGCTGGCAAGCGCCATCCTGACCGTTATCTGCGTTGTTTTCGTGGCAGAGGCGGCGGCTCCCGTCGCCGCCCTGGGAAACTCGCAGTATTTCTGGTGGCTGTTTATGATAGTCGCCTTTCTGCTGCCATACGGCCTCATTTCTTCGGAGCTTGGAACATCCTACAACGGCGACGGAGGCATGTATGATTGGGTGCGCGCGGCTTACCCCGCCGGGCGCACGGCGGGGCGGGTCGCCTGGTATTACTGGATCAACTTCCCGCTGTGGATGGCCTCGCTTGCAGTCATGTGTCCCGGCCTGCTGACGATCATATCCGGCGTTGAATTCGGGCGGTTTTCTTCGCTCGTGATCGAGCTTGCATTCATCTGGATCGTCGTCTGGATAAGCTTTTATCCCGTCAGCGACAGCGCATGGATACTCAACGGCTGTGCCGTTATCAAGGTGCTGCTGGCGCTCATAATGGGCGGACTCGGCATTTACGGTGCGTTCACCGGCGGCACGGCGAACGAGATAACGCTGCGCTCGCTTCTGCCCAGCTTCGACATGGGCAGTCTGTCCTATATCTCGGTCATAATTTTCAACTGTCTCGGCT
>CAKSXP010000051.1 GCA_934515035.1 uncultured Oscillospiraceae bacterium | reverse complement strand
GCATGGTCATGAACAGGGCGAGGATCACGGAACCGCCGGAGGCGGCGATAACGGCGGCCTTCAGAACGGAGGCGAGGCCGGTCATCGTTATGCACCCGGCGATGATACCGGCCATGCAGCAGGCGGCGGCGACGGAGATCGTGCTCTGCGCGCCGGAAGAGAGCGCGTCGAATATCTTTTTGAAGGTGATGCGGTTGTCCTTGTTCAGCAGGCTGACAACGATCGCAAGAGCGATGGCGAGAATGGCGGCCTTCTGTATGGTCATGCGGTTGGTGGAGATGAAAACGACAAGGACGATGAGCGGGAGAAGCAGGAAGCACTTCTTTATGAGTATGCGGAATTTCGGCAGCAGCTCCTTGGGAATGCCCCGGAGCCCGAGCTTCTTGGCCTCGAGATGAACGGACATGAAGATACCGGCAAAATACAGTATCGCGGGGAGTATCGCGCGCAGGGCAATGTTGGAATAGGGCACGCCGACAAACTCCGACATGAGGAAGGCGGCGGCGCCCATGATGGGCGGCATGATCTGGCCGCCGGTGGAGGCGGAAGCCTCGACGGCGCCGGCAAATTCACCCTTGTAGCCGGCCTTTTTCATCATCGGGATGGTGACGGAGCCGGTGGTGACGGTGTTGCCGACGGAGGAGCCGGAAACCATTCCGCACAGCGCGCTGGAGATAACGGCGACCTTCGCGGGTCCGCCGGAATATTTGCCGACGGCGCAGTTGGCAAGGTCGATGAAGAAGTCCGAAATGCCCGTCCGCTCAAGAAAAGCGCCGAAGATGATGAAAACGGCGATGAACTTGGCGCAGACGTTGATGGGCGTGGAGAGTATGCCCTCCGTACTGAAGAACAGCGTTTTGAGAAGATTCTGGAATCTTCTAATAAACTCGAGCTGCCCCGCCTGATAGAAGAACAGCGCGTAGATTATGAAAACGGCCGCAACGCAGATTATCGGGAGACCGACGCAGCGGCGCGTCAGCTCAACGACGGAGAGCACGGCGATGACGGCGACGGCGATGTGGTACCACTGGTATTTGCTGATGCGCATCTCGACCAGGGCCTTTGCGTTTATGACGAAGTATGCAAAGGCGAAAGCCGTCAGCAGTATGATGATGATATCATACCAGGGGATATGGTTCACGCGCTGAACGCCCTTTTTGACCGGGAATATCAGAAAACCGAGAACCACCAGTACGCCGACGAAAAGACCGAGCCTGGCCTGCTGGACGAGGCCGGTCGCAAACAGCGCGTCATAGATGCAGAACAGGGCGAACAGGGCCAGAAGCACGCTTATAACGATCTTCGGCACGCCCTCCCAGATGCGGGTGTTGCTTTCGCGGTCAAACTTTTTCATTACCGCGTCGAGCTCGGCGTTTACGTCCCTTGCGGGCTCCGCCGCCGCTGCGGATGTCTTTTCCTCTTTCTTTTTATCCAATGCCAAAGAAGGCACCTCCATTCTGGTGTAACGGCCCGGAAAGGGCCGCGGAGTGATGATCCGAATCCGCCGGAACAGGCGGAGACCGCGGCTCCGAAGCGTGGGAAGCCGTTTCCGTGCCCGCCCGGCGGCAGAAAAACCTTCTGTCCGGCAGGCTGAGCTTATGAAAACCGCTTCCGGGATCCCGGAAGCGGCTCATCATTCACATGAACGATGTTTAATAAAGCGGAAACAGCTGCCGGAATCGGATGATCCCGGTAGCTTTTCCGTTCAGAGATTATTTTAATGTATACCGCAGCTCAGCCGGCGTTGACGTCGATGCCGTGCTCGGAATAATACTTCGCGGCGCCCGCGTGGAAGGGGACCGCCATGCCGGTGGTCGCGTTCTCGAGACTCAGCTCGGCGCCCTTGGCGTGGGCGGAGGTGATGGCGTCGATGTTGTCGAAGATACCGGCGGTGAGGTTGTAAACATCCTCCTCGGAGGCGTCGGCGGAGACGATCATGGTAGCCTTGATAGAGATGGTGTAGGTATCCTCGTCAAGTCCGGCGTAGGTCCCGGCAGGGATGACGTATTTGTTGTAGTAGGGGCAGGAGGCGATGAGCTCGTCGGCGACGGAGTCCTCGATATTGACAAGGTATACGCCGTTGGTGGTCGCAAGCTCGGTGATAGCGGTCGTCGGGGGGCCGGCGACGATGAAAGCGGCGTCGATCTTGCCGTCCTTCATGGCGTCGGTGGACTCGCCGAAGGAGAGGTACTCGGCCTTGATGTCGTCCTCGGTCAGGCCGTATGCGCCCAGAACGTCGATCGCGTTGAAGTAAACGCCGGAGCCGGGAGCGCCGATGGATACGGCCTTGCCGGCCAGATCGGCGACGGTCTTGATGCTCTCGTCCATGGTGACGATCTGAACAGCCTCTTCATAAAGGCCGCCGATGACCTTGAAGGAATGGATCTCGCCGTCGTCGGCAAAGGACTTGCTGCCGTCCCAGGCGTATGCCATAACGTCGGACTGGACGGTGGCAAGCTGGTACAGGCCGTCGTCGATGCCGTAGATGTTGGCGGCGGAGCCGTCGGTGGAGACGACGTTCAGGGAGATGCCGGAGGCGTCGCTCATATAACCGGAAAGGACGTTGCCGAATGCATAGTAGGTGCCGGTGGTGCCGCCGGTGCCCATGGTCATGGAGCCTGCGGATGCGGCGGGAGCGCCGGCGGGAGTGTCGGCAGTGTCACCATCTGAAGCGATGGCGGGAGCGTCGGTGGAATCGGCCGGAGTGTCGGAAGATGTGGTTCCGCAGGCGGCGAAGCTCATAACGAACATGACCGCGAGCAGAAGCGCGATAAGTTTCTTTTTCATTTGTATTTCCTCCAGAAAAATGTACGGACTTTTGAAAGCTCAAAAGCGCCAAGATTCAAGCGTGTATAATTATACAGCACAAAAAGGCGATTATCAATCATTATTTTGCATAATTTCAGAAATTACTTGCAAATAGTTTTCATGAGTAATGCAATAAAGAACGCTTTAGCGGCCGTTTGAGGCCGTCATCTTAAAAAAGTTATTACAAAACTGTAAGAATCGTAAAGGAAACTGTAAGGCGATTCGATGTACATCCGGCGCGTTTTTCTGCTAGAATAAGCCCGTCAAGGAGGGAAAGAAACATGAGTATTCTTGAAGTCAGCAGACTTAAAAAGGTATATACGACGCGCTTCGGCGGTTCCCAGGTCGAGGCGCTGAGAAACGTCAGCTTCAGCGTCGAAGAGGGCGAATATGTTGCGATAATGGGAGAATCCGGTTCCGGCAAGACAACGCTTCTGAACATGATAGCGGCGTTGGACAAGCCGACCTCGGGAAGCATCATGCTCGACGGTATCGACCTTTCTTCGATAAGGGACAGCGCGATGGCGGCTTTCCGCCGCGACAATCTGGGCTTTGTTTTTCAGGAGTTCAACCTGCTGGACACCTTCACGGTCGAGGACAACATCTTTCTGCCGCTGGTGCTGGCCGGACGCCCCTATGGCGAGATGCGTGCAAGGCTTGATTTTCTTGCCCCGCAGCTTGGCCTTTCGGAGCTGCTGAAAAAGTATCCCTATGAGATCTCCGGCGGACAGAAGCAGCGCGCGGCCGTCGCCCGCGCACTGATAACGGAGCCGAAGCTGATCCTCGCGGATGAGCCGACGGGCGCGCTCGATTCCCGCGCGACGGACGAGCTTCTGCGGCTGTTCGGCTGGGTCAACCGCAGCGGCCAGACGATACTGATGGTGACGCACTCTGTCAAGGCGGCGGCTCACGCCGGGCGCGTGCTCTTTATCAAGGACGGAGAGGTCTTCCACCAGCTGTACAGGGGCGACAGCACCGATGAGCAGCTGTATCAGAAAATATCCGATACGCTGACGATGCTTCAGGCGGGCGGTGACTCCCAATGAAAACAGGGTTTTATCCAAAGCTTGCCTGGAGCGGCATCCGCAAGAACAGCCGCCTGTATACGCCGTATATCCTGACCTGCACCGGAATGGTGATGATGTTCTATATCATCAGCTTCCTGTATAACTCGGAAGCCGTCCGAACGATGAGGGGCGGCGGCACGATCTCCGTTACGATGGGGCTCGGTCAGGGAGTCATCGGCATTTTCGCGCTGATCTTTCTGTTTTATACAAATTCGTTCCTCATCCGCCGCCGCAAAAAGGAGTTCGGACTGTATAACGTCCTGGGCATGGGAAAGAGAAATATAGCGCGCATCCTCGCCTGCGAGACCGTCATAACGGCCGTCATCTCCATTGCCGCCGGACTTGTCTGCGGCATCGCGCTTTCCAAGCTCGCGGAGCTGTGCCTGATAAACATAATGCTCGGCAGCGTGAGCTTCAGCTTTTCCGTTTCGCTGGATTCCATCATTGTATCGGTCGTGCTGTTTGCGGCCATATTCCTGCTCGTCTTTCTCAATGATCTGCGGCAGATACGCTTTTCAAATCCCGCCGAGCTGCTCCGCGGCGAGAGCACGGGCGAAAAGCCGCCGAAGGCAAACTGGGCCGTCGGCATCATCGGGGCTGTGGTGCTCGCGGCGGCGTATTATATCGCCGTATCCATCAAGGAGCCGCTCTCCGCGATGCTGTGGTTCTTCGTTGCGGTAATAATGGTCATTGCCGCGACCTATATGCTCTTTATCGCCGGTTCCGTTGTGATGTGCCGGGCGCTGCAAAAGAAAAAGAGTTATTATTATAAGGCGAACCATTTCGTCTCTGTGTCCTCGATGGTGTTCCGCATGAAGCGCAACGGGGCGGGCCTTGCCTCGATATGCATACTTGCAACGATGGTCCTGGTGATGATCTCGTCTACCACATGCCTGTATTTCGGCGTGGAGGACAGCCTTTCCCAGCGCTATCCGACCGATCTGGGCGTTCGCATCGGCCTGAGAGACCTGGATGGGCTTTACGACGGGACGACGGAGACTATCCGGGATGGCCTGCTCGAGACGGTCATGGAATACGACTCCGATATCAGCAATCTGACCGAATACCGCGAGTGCAAGCTCTCCGGTGTGATAACGGACGGAGAGCTGCACTACGACTCGAAGGAGTATGGCCTGTTCAGCACCGACAGTATCGTTACGGTATATTTCGTACCGCTGGAGGACTATAACAGCGCCGCCGGAAAGAACGAAACGCTCGACAGCGGCGAGGTCCTCGTATATCCGCTGCGCACGGAGTATCCCTTCGACAGCTTTGCCGTTGAGGGCGAACAGGCCTTCCGCGTCAAGGCGCATCTCGACGGGTTCCCCGGCAGCTCACAGGCCGCAATGGATATATCCGCGTCCGTGTTCGTCGTGGCCAACGCCGGTGATATAAAAGACATTCTGGGCTCCGCACTGAATACTTATTACAGTTCGGAGAAAATAAGCGTGGTCTCGATCAACTGGAACCTGGGTTTTGACTCGTCCCTGAGCAGCGACGGGCAGCTGGAGATGTATGAGGCCATGTGGGAAAAAATGAGCCGGCTGGGCTCCGAAGTCGATATCTGGTCCTATTCGCTGGAGAGCCGCGCGCAGGAAAGCGGCGACTTTTACGCCACCTACGGCGGTCTGTTTTTCCTCGGCATCATGCTGAGCATCGTCTTCCTGTTTGCGGCAGTGCTCATCATATATTACAAGCAGGTGTCCGAGGGCTATGAGGACCGCGCCAGGTTCGACATCATGCAGAAGGTCGGCATGACCGAGAGAGACATCAAAAAGAGCATCAACTCCCAGCTGCTCACGGTTTTCTTCCTGCCTCTTATCGCGGCGGGACTGCATCTGGCTTTTGCCTTCCCGATGCTGCACAAAATTCTGGTGCTTTTCAATCTCAAGGACCTTGGCGTGCTTATTCTGACGACGATCCTGAGCTTCCTTGTGTTCGCGGTGTTTTATATGGTCGTCTACCGCATAACCTCCGGGGCCTATTATGCGATCGTCAGCGGAGCAAAGGAGGAACGGGTGTGACTGCCGATGAAGAATAGGACGGGCAAGGCGCTGGCCAACGCGCTGCTGTGGGTGGGGCTTGCGCTCATCATGGTGCTTGCCGTTCCGACCGCCATGCTGGTCGGCGTGATAACGGCCATATGGTCCGGCGCGGACAGTCTGGCCAGACTTTTTGACAAGGACCTGTTCTGAAAGCGAACGTGCGATACGTTTCAATGAAAATCTGAAACGGCTTCCCTTCAACAGAAGGGAAGCCGTTTTTTTAATACGAAGGCGACCTACCGGGCGAGGGCGGCAAAAGCAAAACAAACCGTCACTCGACCTCGAGCCTGTCCCTGTAAAGTCCGATGCGGATGACCGTGCCCCTGCCCGGTTCGGATTCCGCGCTTATGCTGTGGCCGAGATTGCGGCATATCCGGCGGCAGAGATACAGCCCGATCCCGCTGGCCTTCATGTCGCCGCGCCCGTTATAGCCAGTGAAGCCCTTTTCGAATATTCTCGGCAGGTCCTCCGGGGCGATGCCGATGCCCGTGTCGCTGATGCACAGCGTTTTGGGGCTTTCCAGAGTTATCGAGATGCCGCCCTCGCGCGTATATTTGAGTGCGTTGGAAAGCACCTGCTCTATGACAAAGGAAAGCCACTTTTCGTCCGTAAGCACGGTGGTGTCGCTCAGGCCGTAATTCAGGCTCAGCCGCCTGTTTATGAACTCACCGGCGAATTTGCGGACAGCCTGTCTGACAATGCCGTCGAGGGAGCACTCGCGGATGACATAGTCCGTCGAGTCCGAGTCCAGCCGCAGGAACATAAGCACCATTTCGACATACTGCTCTATGCGGGACAGCTCGCCCGACAGCGTCCGGGACAGGGCGCTGTCCTCGCCCGAGAGCGTAAGGCGCATGGAGGCTATCGGCGTTTTGATCTGGTGCGCCCAGACGGTATAGTAATCCACCATGTCCGTAAAGCGGGCGGAGGCGGCGTCCTCCCGCGTTTTCGCTTCCTCGCACAGCAGCCGTATGATCTGCTGGTAGTCTGCGTCGAGAACATCGTCCGTCGCGGGGAGCGCGTCGGGAGTCACAGCTGCCGGGCTCCCTACGCCGGAAAGAGAGGCGTGCGCCGCACAGACGCGGCGGAAGTCGGCGGCAAGCAGGACGAGACTGATCCCCAGACAGAGCGACGAGGGGTAAAGCACGGCGGCCGGAGGAAGATGATAAAGCATAAACGAGACCAGAAAAACGGCCGTGTAAAGGAGAAAGACATATATCAGCCTGCGGCGCTGCTCCAGATACTTTGCAAATAACTTCATGAGCTCACTCCAGAATATAACCGACTCCGAATTTGGTCGTTATGAAGCCCTCAAGCCCCAGCGAATCGAGCTTGCGGCGCAGACGGTTGACGTTGACCGTCAGCGTGTTCTCGTCCACGAAGGAATCCGTCTCCCAGAGCTTCTGCATCAGCTTCTCGCGGGAGACGACCTTGCCCCGGTTCTCCATCAGAGTCAGAAGTATGAGGTATTCGTTCTTGCTCGGCGTCAGCTTCCGGCCGCTATAGGTCAGCGTGTGGTCGCTGGTGTTGAGTATCGCGCCGCGGTGCTCAAGGACCGGCAGCGCTCCGCTGAAGTCATAGGTGCGGCGCAGGAGAGCCTGCATTTTTGCCATCAGAACGCTCATGTCAAAGGGCTTTGCGATAAAATCGTCCGCGCCCATGTTCATGGCCATAACGATATTCATGTTGTCCGAGGCGGAGGAAATGAATATGATAGGGACCTTGGAACACGGCGTATCTCGCTGCACCAGTGGTAGCCGTTGAAAAACGGCAGAACGATGTCCATCAGCACGAGCTGGGGATCGAACCGGGCAAACTCCGGCATGATGTCGCGGAGATCCTGCGCACACATGGCCGAAAGGCCCCATTTTTCCGCCTGCTGCTTTATCGCGCCGGAAATTCCGGCGTCGTCCTCGACAATGAAAATACGGTACATTTTCTATCACCCGAAAAGAGTATACAGCAAAACGCAGCCCGAATAAAGAACAAAAATCCGCGCCCCGCCGCCGCACGGAAATAATCGGACTTTATTCACCGTGAAGTCTTGAAATCGGGTATTATTAGTGTAAAATATAATTATAGAGAGAAAAACAGGCTGAAAGTTCGAGGTGAGATATGACTCCTGAATTGTTGGAACATTTTGTTGTCGTTGCAAAATACCTGAATATATCCCGCGCCGCGGAGGCTCTGTTCATGGATAATTCCTCGCTTGGGAGGCAGATGTCCAGACTTGAGGACTATTACGGCGTTCAGCTTCTTGTGAGGAACAACCGCTCCGTGGAGCTGACCCCGGCGGGACAGGAACTGGTGAAGTCCGTACCCGCGCTCCTGAAGAACATAGCGGAGGTCAGAAACAGGGTCAGAATGGCCAGTGTGATGGAGGGCCGCTCGATTTCCGTTGCGACGCTGGACATAATCTATCAGCCGCTGTACGACATTTATCAGCGGTTCAAAACGGAGAATCCGGATGTGGCGCTCAACATCCGCAATGTCGCGCCCGGAGAGGTCCCGGAATATGTTCTGCGCGACAATGCCGACGTGGGGATAGAGTCGTCAACGAAGATAGACGAATATCCGAATTGCTTCGAAACGCTGGTCGTGGACACGCTGCACTACTGCCTGATTGTGAACATCGACCACCCGCTTGCCTCGAGGAAAAGCGTCAGGCTCAGCGAACTGACGGATGAGCAGTTCGTGATCATGGATACCAAGCTGCCGGAAAAGTTTATCCGTGCGTTCAAGAATCACGGAAAGGTCCTTGACCAGTTCGTAAGCTCGCCGCACACTGCCGTATCGTGGCAGGATATGATACTTCAGGTGCTCGTCGGCACCGGCATTGCCATCGTACCGGCGATGATGGCAAAGTCATACCCGGCCGGATGCAAGGTGCTGGAGATCGAGGACGAGCTGGACGAGTCGGCCCGTCTGATGATATTCTGGAAGCCGGATAACAAAAATCCGGAGCTTCCGAAGTTTATAGAGATAGCAAAGCGGAATTTTCAGTAAATGACGCATCCCCGGAAGAAAGTTCTTCCGGGGATGCGTTATTTATGCTGTCAGGAATTGATGCCTTCCTGCTTTTTTGCTGTCCTGACCGACAGAATGTAAAACGGTATGGACAGAAGCTGCGCCGCGACGGAGACCACAGCCATTGCCGGGATGCTGTGTTCATACAGCACGCCGAGGAGCCAGCTGCCGAGAAACCAGAACACGCCGAAGGCGCATTCGAAGATGCCGTAGCCGGTCGCACGGCTGGACTTTGGGACCATGCCGGTGACCGCGGCTTTCAGAATGGATTCCTGTGCGCCCATGCCGACGCCCCAGAGGGCGACACCGAGAAGCATCATCGGCACGGAGTCGAAAAGAAACACGAAAACGGCAAAGGGCGCCGAGATAATCGTTGACCAGACAAGGGCGTGAACGCCCTTTTTGTCGTATATCAGTCCGAAAACCAGCGCGGAGACGGCGTCCACGAGCATCGCCCCGGCATAGAGCAGCGGCAGCGTGCCGGTCGAGACGAGCGACGTCGTTTCGCTCA
>CAKSXP010000050.1 GCA_934515035.1 uncultured Oscillospiraceae bacterium | reverse complement strand
GGGACATCATGGAGGCTATCAAGCTCGTACAGGCTGATGAAAGCGTCCGCGTCCTGATCATGACCGGTTCCGAGCGCGCGTTTGCAGCCGGCGCCGACGTCAAGGAAATGGCAGAGGCCACTCCGCGCTACGCCAAGGAGTTCTGCGGCCTTGCCATCGATATCAACAACATACTCGAGACCATGCCCATCCCGACCATCGCCGCAGTCGGCGGATTTGCGTTTGGCGGCGGCTGCGAGATGACCCTCGCCTGCGACTTCCGCGTCGGCGGATCGCGCACTACGCTGTCCTTTCCGGAGGTCGGACTCGGAATCATCCCCGGCGCCAACGGCTGCGCCCGTGCGACCGCGATCCTCGGTCCCGCAAAGGCCAAGGAACTCGTCATGCTGACCCCGATGATCCCCGGCGCAGAGGCTTACAAGCTTGGTCTGCTCAACTGGTTCGCCGAATGCCCCGCGGAGCTCACTGCCAAGGTCAAGGAGACAAAGGGTGCCCTGAAGGCGGCAAAGCTCAGCGGAAACGAGGAAGAGATCAATGCTGCAAAGGCAGCTTCCAAAGCCGCCGAAGCCGAGGCTGCAAAGGCCGAGTACGACGCGATCTACGGCAAGGCCGTTGAGATCGCAAAGGCTCTGATCGCAAAGCCCGGCTGTGCGCTTGCCTCCGCAAAGGCCGCGATCAACAAGGCCGCTATCGAGACCGTCGCCGCCGGTAAGTCTCAGGAGACTACCGAGTTCACTCTTCTGTTCGATACTCACGACCAGAAAGAGGGAATGGCCGCGATGATCGAGAAGAGAACGGCTGTATTCACGAACAACTGATACCCCAAATGCGCCTCCTGCTCTGCAAAGCAGGGCAGGAGGTGCAATAAGCAAAATTATATTTTATTTTATAGGAGGAAACACAATGTCCATCAAGAAGATTGCAGTTCTTGGCCAGGGCCAGATGGGTTCCGGCATAGTTCAGCATGCTGCCAGCAAGGGCTACGAGGTCCTGCTTTATGGCCGCAACCCCGAGAAGGTTGCCGCTGCTGTCGCTAAGATAGAGAAGGCTTATGGCCGCAATGTCGAGAAGGGCCGCATGACTGAGGAAGCCAAGGCTGCCGCAGTTGCCAACATCAAGACCACCAGCACTCTCGAGGACGTCGCCGACAGCGATATCGTCATCGAAGCCATCTCCGAGGATCCCGCTCTGAAGAAGGAATTCTTCACCAAGCTCGACGCTATCTGCAAGCCCGATGCTATCCTCGCCACCAACACCTCTTCCATCAGCATCACCGAGATCTCCACTGCCGTTAAGGATCCTTCCCGTTTCATCGGCATGCACTTCTTCAGCCCCGTTCCCGTCATGAAGCTCGTTGAGATCATCCTCGGCCAGGGCACCAGCGAAGAGACCTACGCCGCTGTCAAGGAACTCTGCGACGGTCTGGGCAAGATCTCCGTCAAGGTCTGCAAGGACACCCCGGGATTCATCGTCAACCGCTGCCTGTTTGCCTTCATGCTCGAAGCCATCCATGTCTATGAGGACGGCGTTGCTTCCACCACCGACATCGACCTGGCTATCAAGAACGGCCTGAACCACCCCATGGGCCCCTTCCAGATGATGGACCTCTCCGGTCTGGACACCTTCCCCGCAGTCTGCGAGAGCCTGTCCGCTCTGGACGTCACCACTTGGGCTGCTCCGAAGTCCGTCCTCGAGAAGATCTCCGAGGGCAAGTTCGGCCAGAAGTCCGGCGAAGGCTGGTACGTTTACAACAAATAAGTCTCTGACTTAAATTATAGCGAACCCACACACATTTTTTTAGGAGGAAAATCCCAAATGGAAATGAAAGATGTTGTCATAGTTGCCTATGGCCGCAGCGCTGCTACCCGCGCTTTCAAGGGCAGCTTTGCCAAGATGCACCCCATCGAGTACGGTGCTCAGGTCCTCAACGGCGTTCTCGCCCGCGTTCCTCAGCTCGACCCCAATGACATCGAGGATGTTATCATGGGCTGCGCCATGCAGTTTGGCGAGACTTCCATGAACGTTTCTCAGCTCATCGTCAACCGCGCCGGTCTGCCCGACTCCATCTCCGGCATGACCCTCAACCGCTTCTGCTCCGGTGGTCTCCAGGCCATCAGCACCGCTGCCAACGCTATCGCTTGCGGACAGGGCGATGTCTATGTCGCCGGCGGCGTCGAGTCCATGTCCCTGACCTTCAACTCCTACCCCAGCTACCAGGGCAAGTGCGACGACCAGTGGCTCGTCAAGAACTATCCCGGCGCTTACATGAGCATGGGTATGACCGCTGAGAACGTTGCCAAGAAGTACGGCGTCACCCGTGAAGAGATGGATCAGCTGGCTGTCGAGTCCCACGCCAAGGCCGCCAAGGCTCAGGCTGAGGGTAAGCTCGCTCCCTCCATCATCCCCGTAACCGTTACCAATTCCGATGGCACCCCCGTTCTCGGCGAGGATGGACAGCCCATCGTTGTCACCCAGGATGAGGGCATCCGCCCCACCACCAACCTGGAAGGCCTTGCAAAGCTGAAGCCCTGCTTCCTGCCCGCAGAGGAAGGCGGACTTGTCACTGCCGCTACCTCCAGCCAGACCAACGACTGCGCTGCTTTCGTCGTTCTGATGAGCGCTGAGAAGGCTGCCGCTATCGGCGCCACTCCCATCTGCCGTCTGAAGAGCTTTGCCGTTGCAGGCTGCAACGCAGAGTACATGGGCACTGGCCCCATCTACGCCACCCCGAAGGCTCTTGCCCGCGCTGGCGTGACCATGGACGACATGGACACCATCGAGATCAACGAAGCTTTTGCCGCACAGGCTATCCCCTGCATGCGCGAGCTGAAGATGCCTCTCGACAAGGTCAACCCCTACGGCGGCGCTATGGCTCTTGGCCATCCCCTCGGCTGCACCGGCGCTATCCTCGTCGGCAAGGCAATTGACCGTCTGCGCGAGATCGGCGGCAAGTATGCTCTCGTCACCATGTGCATCGGCGGCGGCATGGGCGCTGCTGGTGTCCTTGAGATGTGCTGAACCATACCTGTTAAGGAAACCAACGATTAATAAAAAAGAACCTGACCATGGTCAGGTTCTTTTTTTTATCGTGTATCGGTGCAGGCCGGACAGATCAAATGACAAAATCATTTCCGTCCAGAGATGTCTGCATCAGATCGGCGATAGTGTAGCTGTCAAAAAAGTTATTAACGACCTTGTCGAATTCCTTCCACATCGGCAGAGTGCGGCATACCGACGCACGAGGGCACGGAGCTGCCCGGCTTTCCAGACATGAAACGGGGGCCAGCTCACCCTCGGTCAGCCGTATAATGCTGCCAACGGTGTATTGCTCCGGCGGCCTGCTGAGCCTGTACCCTCCGCCTTTTCCGCGAAGGCCGATAAGGAAACGCTCCCGCACAAGAGCTTTCAGGATGGTCTCCAGATATTTTTCGGATATCTCCTGCCGTGCCGCGATTTCCTTCAAAGGAATATAACCGTCAGCCTGATGCTCTGCCAGATCGATCATCACGCGCAGCGCATATCTTCCTTTTGTAGATATGATCATAGCATTCCCTCCTGTTAATCAAACCAATTATACCACGTGATTAATAGGAAATTCAACAGGGATGTTTGAAGCATTTTTTGACAATGACAAAAGAGTGGCGCACCGGGGCATAGTCCCGGCGCTCCACTCTTTTGTTGTGACAGCTATATTTATACGCTGGACGCCTGATCTTTTGTGAGCAGTCTGCGACTCAGGATAATATACAGAATACCGGCGATCGAAGCGCTTGTGATGTCGCTGACGGGCTCGGCCCAGTAGATACCCATAACGCCGAAGAAACGCGGCAGGATGAGCGCCAGAGGCGTGAGCAGGATTATTTTTCTCAGGCAGGCAAGAAAAACGGAAGTCTTTGCCTGACCGAGTCCGACGATGGTGTTCTGAACGGCCATTTGCAGTCCAAACATCCATACACCGCCGATATAGACCGGCAGAACGCTCTTTACGATGCCGACAAGATCGGCGCTGTCGGTGAACAGTCCGGCGAATATGCCGGGAAATAGTACGGCGGACAGGCAGAACAGGCTGGTATAGCCCATCGAAATAACGAGAGATGCGCGGAAGCATTTGCGCACTCTGCCATAATTACCGGCTCCGTAATTGTAGCTGATGACCGGCTGCACCCCCTGGTTAAAGCCCATGACAGGCGTTGTCGCCAGCTGCATTATGCTTTGCAGTATCGTCATCGAGCCGACGTACAGGTCGCTGCCGTAATTCTGAAGTCCGCTGAGAAAGACCACCTGGATGATGCTCTCGGTGGACTGCATGATAAACGGAGAGACGCCGAGCGCCGCTATCTTGCCTATGACGGGAAGGCGCGGACGCAGTATCTCGGCGGAGAGGGCGAATGTGCTCCTCTTTGACAGCAGAAACGACGCGACCCAGACGGCACTGAAAAACTGAGAGATGACGGTCGCGAGAGCCGCGCCCTTGACGCCCATGTCGAAAACGAAGATAAAGATGGGGTCGAGTATCGTGTTGGCGACTGCGCCTATCAGTGTGGAGAGCATGGCCGTTTTGGCCTGCCCCTGACATGATATATAGGGATTCAGACCGAGCGCGATCTGTACGAATACCGTGCCGAAGAGATAGATCGTGATATAGGAGTTTGCATATTCGATGGTGTCGCTGCTTGCGCCGAAGAGATACAGAAGCGGAGTTTTGAAGATCATGAACAGCACTGTCAGGGCGACGGAGCAGAAAAGTATCATGACTATGGCGTTTCCGAGTATCTTTTCGGCCGCCTTTTTGTTGCCGCGGCCCATCTCGATCGCGGCGAGCGGCGCTCCGCCCTGTCCGGCAAAGGCGGCGAACGCGGATATGACAAGGATGATGGGGCTGCACAGGCCGAGTCCCGTCAGCGCAAGGCCGCCGGAACCGGCCATATGGCCTATGTACATCCTGTCAACGATGTTATAAAGCAGATTTACCAGCTGTGCTATGATAGAGGGAATCGCCAGGGAACACAGAAGGCTTGGCAGCTTCTGTGTTCCGAGGCGTTCTTCGTTGTGCATCAGATCATCATTGCCTTTCCGAATGCATCACGGGTGCATTTCTGAATATTTCCTGCGCCGTTGCAGTCACCGGCGGCATAGAAACGGGCAGCGCTTTCGGCGTATGACAGGGCCTCGTCAATGCAGGGCTTCATGCCGCCGCAGATGACGACGCTGTCGCCGGAGATCGTGTGCTCGGCACCGTCCGCGTCGATATAGGTGACGGTGTTGTCCTTTACGGACTTTGTTGTCACGTTGAGTATTTCGTGGATGTTGTCATAGGCCTCCCACGCGCAGGCGAGACGTCCGCTGCCGTCGGGGTTTTCCGCCTTGACATAGCTCATCGTGATATAGTGCAGATGGGAAGCGTCGTGCGCAAGCTCGCACTGGCGCGTCAGGACTGTGACGTCGTGTCCGTTGTCCGCCAGATACATGGCGGTCTCGGTCCCGGTCTCGGAGCCGCCGACGATAATGACCTTATGGCCCAGCTCGGCCTCGCGGCCGATTATGTCGATGCAGGTGGGATAGAGAGCGCTTCCGTCCTCGCCGCGCAGCCCCTCGATGCTGGAGGGGAGGGAGGGAACGGCGCCGGTCGCGGCGATCACTGCGTCAAATCCAAGACCTGCGATGTATTCGGGAGTGGGCTCCGTGTTCAGGACGACCTTGACGGCGGAGTTTTCGATCTGGCGGATGAGCCAGTTTTTATAGTCAGCGATGGACCATTTGAAGGCAAAGTAGTCGCCGTGGAAGAGCTGTCCGCCGAGTTTATCGGTCTTTTCAAAAAGGGTAACGCCGTGTCCGCGCCCGGCGGCCGTCAGCGCGGCCTGCATTCCGGCGACACCGCCGCCGATGACGGCAACACGTCTGCGCGGCGTCTTGTAATCAACCATGCGGGAGAGCTTGTAGTCAAGACCGACCAGCGGATTGACGGAGCAGACGGAAAGCCACTCGGAGGGATCGACCTCGCGCTTGATGCCGTGGCACTTGTTGCACCACAGGCAGGGTCGGATGTCCTGACCACGGCCGTCCTCGATCTTTCTGACGTAATCAAAGTCGCATATAAAAGCGCGCGCCATATAGAACATGTCGCATTTGCCCTCGGCGATGTAGCGGTCGAGCTCCTCGGGATCCTGGAAGCCGCCGTTGGGAGCCAGCAGAGCCTTGACGCCGGCCTTTTTCATGGCCTCGCAGTATCCGATGGCCGGATGGTCGCCCTTTGTGAAGTTGTAGCTGATCGGATGCGCACGGGCAATGTCCTTTTCGCGGATCTGAAGGATGTCGGCATATCCGTCGATAGCCTTGGCGAAAGCGACGGCGTCCTCGAGAGTATAGCCGTTTGCCATGTCGCCGCTATATCCGTGCGGCTGTTCTCCGGCGAAGCAGACCTCGATTATGAAGCCCTTTCCGAAGACCTCCTTGACGCGCTTCATCGTCTCGATATAAAAGCGCATACGCTCGGGGACCGTATGTCCGCCGTAATCGTCATCGCGTTCCTGCTCGGCCGGCTGCATATCGGAGTCGAGACGCAGCGTGAGACCGTCATAGCCGCAGCGCTTGTACATGCGGAGGTGGTCGATGAAGCTCTCGATGACCTCGGGTATGCGCTCGCGCGGGAGCTGCTCCGTGTGCGCGGGTCCCGTGTTCATGCTGAACACTATTCCTCCGCGAAGGCTGTAGCCCTCGGGGAATACGGGCTTTGTGCAGACAAGGATCTTGGAGCCGTAGAAATGAACTTCGTCGGCGAGCTGGGAGATATAGTTTTCAACGCTGGGGTCGGAAAGGTCAAAGGCCTGCATGTGCTGGGCGTCGTCCATTCCGGCGGTGCGCTGTCCGGGATAATCGTCCCACTCTGCCAGAGAGATGATCGCCGCGCCGTTGCGGGCGAGTCTTGCCTGAAAGCTGCGGTAGCCTTCGGCGGGATAAGTCTCCGGACCCTGGAAAAAATGAGGAGAGGCGTTTGGATAGGCCATACGGTTTTTGACGATCGTGTTGCCAACGCGGACCGGGGAGAGAAGGTGGCTGTACTTCTTTCTCATAGGGGATTCTCCTTTCAGATCACATGGTATATGCAGGGAACATTCATCGGCAGGCTTACAGGACCCGGTTCATCTGATGGCTGTGCGGAAGAAAACGCGGCCCGCTGCGATGAGCGCGGGGGTCATACTCTGTAACGCCGATCCAGACAGGGTATGTATACATCAATAATAACCTAATATAAGGAATAAGGCAAGGAATTTTCCTTGCCTTATACTAACTGGGGCAGGCGGAAGTCTGGCTAACGCCTGCTTAATTGATTATGAAGTTTATCTGCGTCCGGCTCCTCCGCCACCGGAGTGTCCGCCGCCGAAACCGCCGCCGGAATGACCGCCGCCGGAATGACCGCCGCCAAAGCCGCCGCGTCCGGCTCCGCCTCCGCCGGAGCGTCCGCCGCCGAAACCGCCGCCGAAGCTGCTGTGTCCGCGCGAATGCCCTCCCGGAGGAGGATTGTGCGGGGGATTATGCGGAGGAGGATTATGGGGCCTCGGGGGATTGACGGGAGGTCCCCAGCGGCGTCTGCCGCCAAAGAAGAACGGGAAAACCGCGCCGCTTCTGTAGCTGCGGTAATATCTGCGTCCGCGGCGGAAGGACGCGGAGATCGCAAGTATCAGCGCGATGATAACGATCGCCGCGATAATGCCGGAAAAACCTCTGTGGCCCGGCGAGGGCTGAGTGACATATGGCTTGTAAACGCCGGAGGGAGTCTGGGCGGATGCGGCGGTGTCGGAAGAAACCCCGTAATACCCCTTATACCACTCGTAAAGCTTGCTGACAAGCTCTTCAACAGCCGTGTCGTAATTGCCGCGGTCAAAGTTGTCCCAGAAATAATCGTCCAGATATTCGCCCGCGACCGAATCGGTAAAGCTGCCGTTTATTCCGGAGCCGGTGGCAAGCCATCCCTTGCCCTCGCCCGTCGCGGCGAGAAGGAGCATACCGTTGTTTTCGCCGCTGTCGCCGACTCCCCAGTCGTTGAAGAGCTGGTTTGCATATTCGTCGGAGCTGTAACCGTCGAGGTATTTGACGAAAACGACGGCGATCTGTGCGCCGTGACATTCGGACATGAGTTTTTCGTTTGTCTCAACGACCATCTTCTCCGTCGCGTCGGAGAGAACTCCGGCGGCGTCCGTAACATAGATATCCTCGCCCTGTTCAACAAAGGCGAAAACCGGAGCACACAGGAGCAGCGCAGCCATCATTATTGAAAGGAAAGCCGCAATAGTTTTTTTCATTGTTTTATTTCACCCTGATCATTCAAAAAGTTCCGGAGCGTTTATACCGAGCAGCTCGCTGAACACGTTTGCGGGAAACACATCCAGAGTCTCGCTTTCAAGAGTGCGGACGGCGGAATTGTAGCCGGAGGCGGCAATGACAGACTGTGCGCCGGTGAAGGTGGACATATAATCCGCGACTGCGTCGTCAGTCTCGAGCGCGGTGCCGGAAATGGCGTCGCGCAGTCCGCTGTAACTGTCCGAGAGAGTCTTGAAGGTGTCGTACATGTCGGAGACATCGCGAGAATCCATTGCGTCGAGCAGATCGCCGCGCGCTGTGCGCAGAGCGTCGCTCTCATCGGGAAAAAGCGCGCCGCATTTTGTTACGAGCCCGAGGGATGCGTCTGTCATGGCGTCGAGCTGGGAATAAATGCTCTTTGCTGTATAGCCCTCGCTTGCCGAATAGACGCCGTCATAAAAGCTGTTGGCGGTGCTTTTTACCACCGGACTGAGCGAGCGGTGAACGCCGAAAAGCGTTGAACCCGCGATCACGACGGCGGCCGTCAGTATGGCGACGGGACGTTTGGAAAAAATATTCATTGTGCATTACCTTGTTTTGGGAAAATGTGTCAGCCACGCATCTCAAGCAGCTTCTGCTTCAGCTCGCCCTCTATTCGGCCAAGCTCGACCTCGGCGTCGGCGCGCTTGGTGCGTCCTTCCTCCTGGATCTGGCGGACCTCGTCGAGCGTCTCGATGAGCTTCTGGTTGGTCTCGGTCAGCGTTTCGATATCGACAACGCCGCGTTCGGACTCGCGCGCGACCTCGATGCTGTTCATCTTGAGCGCTTCCGCGTTCTTGCGCAGGAGCTCGTTTGTCACGTTGGAGACCTCGCGCTGAGCCTCCATTGCCTGCTGAGAATGCTGCATGGACAGCGCAAGCACCATCTGGGATTTCCAGAGAGGGATCGTGTTGACGATGGAGGTCTGTATCTTTTCGGCCATGAGGCTGTCGTTGTTCTGGATGAGACGGATCTGCGGGGACATCTGAACGGAGATCATCCTTGTGAGCTCAAGGTCGTGCAGGCGCTTTTCAAACCGGCCGAGCATATTGGCATAGTCGTTTGCCGCCTGTGCATCCTCGGGAAGGCCGCTCTGGCGCGCCTTTTCCTGAAGCTTTGGCAGCTCGGTCTCGCGAAGCTCCGCGATG
>CAKSXP010000049.1 GCA_934515035.1 uncultured Oscillospiraceae bacterium | reverse complement strand
GGAGAGAAATGACGCCCTCAGCAGGCCCCGGAGCTTACCGGCGGTCCGCCGCGGCCCGGACGGCTGCCCGCATTGAAGAAAAACTTCGTCTAATTAAAACATTAAATGAATCTGTCCGCGGAGATTTTTGTACAAAATTTTGCGCGCTTTTCTCTTGAACTATGTACGCGCCTTGTGTATAATCATTCTCATACAGCGGACAAATTAATACGCCAGATGAAGTTCGCAGAAAAGCGGTTTGTAGCAAGACCCGCCGACGGAATAACACTCTCAGGCACGAAGACTGCGAATGGATGACATTCTGGAGACGCTCATTTTGATATGAGGGCCGAAGGTGCAAGGCGAAAGCCAAATCTCTCAGGCAAAAGGACAGAATCAGTATCAGACGGCCCACGGCTTCTGCGGGCTGTGTATAGCTTTGCAGTCTTTTTTTGAGGGAAGTGCGCCGGAGAGGGACACTTCCCCTTAATATTATGCGATGAGCGTACAAGAGGAAAAGGAGAGACATTGTATGGAAAACTTTGTGAAGGCTATTGAAACTGTAAACAGCGCCGTCAATAGCTTTGCCTGGGGTCCGATCATGCTCGTTCTGCTTGTCGGCACCGGCATTTACCTGAGCATCCGAACCGGCTTCCTGCAAGTCCGGAAGTTCGGATATATCATGAAAAACACCGTTGGCTCCCTGTTCCGCAAGACGGATAAGGACCATGGTGAAAACCTATCTCCGTTTCAGGCCGTAACAACGGCTCTGGCGGGCACGGTCGGCACCGGAAATATCGCGGGCGTGACCGGCGCCATCTTTGTCGGCGGACCGGGCGCGGTTTTCTGGATGTGGGTCTCCGCCTTCTTCGGAATGTGCACCAAGTACGCCGAGATAGCGCTTGCCATCAAGTTCAGAGAAAAGGACAAGGACGGCCGGCATCACGGCGGACCGATGTACTATATAACATACGGCTTGGGTAAAAACTGGAAATGGCTTGCCGTTGTCTTTGCCGTGCTCGGCGGTTTTGCCAGCTTCGGCATAGGGAATATCGCCCAGTCCAATGAGATTGCCGGTGCGATGAACGGCCTGTTCGGTATCGATCCTCTGGTGACCGGCATCATCCTTGCGGTCATTGTTGCGATAGTTATCCTCGGCGGAGTTAAGCGCATCGGTCAGGTAACGTCCTATCTTGTTCCCTTTATGGCGATATTCTATATTCTTGCGGGTATCGCGGTCGTGGTGATGCGCATAACCGATATTCCCAGCGCGTTTGCCGCGATCTTCAAGGGTGCGTTCTCCTTCAAGTCCGTTGGCGGCGGCATCTTTGGATATGCCATCATGCTTGCAATGCGTCAGGGCGTTGCCCGCGGAGTCTTCTCCAATGAGGCCGGTCTCGGTTCCGCGCCTATCGCCCACGCCGCTTCCTCCACCGAGGAACCTGTTGAGCAGGCCATGTGGGGCGTTTTTGAAGTGTTTGTGGACACCATTGTCATCTGTTCCTTCACGGCTCTTGCCGTTATTCTCTCCGGCATTCTCGACACTGCCGGCGGACTGGACGCGTTTTCCTCCAAGGGCGCGGCTGCCGCGGCGGCGTTCAACGAGATCCTGCCCGGAACGATAGGCGGAACGGTGATCCAGATCAGTCTTCTGTTTTTCGCTCTGTCCACCATCCTTGGCTGGAGCTATTACGGAGAATCCTGCTGGGCATATATCACCAATAACAACAAAGTAGTCGGTTATATTTACAAGATTGCCTTTATCCTTGTCTGCATAGTCGGTTCCGTGGGCTCCGGCACACTCATGTGGGACATCTCCGACACGCTCAACGGACTGATGGCGCTGCCCAACCTGATAGCGCTGATCCCGCTGGCGGGCGTCGTTGCCAAGCTTACAAAGGATTATTTCGCAAAAGACAAACTCAATAAATAATTTTACGCCACAATACAAAAAAGCGACAGACGGGATATGAAACATCCTGTCTGCCGCTTTTTCGTGTCGCCCGCCGGGGAAGAACGGGCGAAAAGCGCCGGAAAAACGCGCTGAAAGGCGTGCCTGCCGTTGCCGAACAATGGTGAAATTCCATTATTATGCGGAATGATGAATAATAATTTTTCCAATGCGGCAAATACTAGACGCGGAATGAGGTGATTTCGTGTCAGACGAAAAACGCCGCGGAAAACAGACCGTGGCATTTTCAAACCCGCCTGTCGTTGCGGGATATGCCAGCGTCGTTGGAAGCAAGGAAGGCGAGGGGCCGCTGCGCGAACTGTTTGACTATGTGTCGCAGGATTCATATTTCGGGCAGAAGAGCTGGGAAAAGGCGGAAAGCGAAATGCTGGGCAAGTGCTTTGCGCTGGCCTGCGATAAGGCAAAGGTCGCGCCGAGCGACCTTGACTATATCCTCTCGGGAGACCTGCTGAACCAGTGCACAGGCTCGGCTTTCGCAATGCGCGACACGCCGGTGCCGTATTTTGGACTGTACGGCGCGTGCTCCACGATGGCGGAGAGCCTGTCGCTTGCGGCGGCGCTGATCGACGGAGGATATGCCGAAAGGACCTGTGCCGCGACGAGCTCGCATTTCTGTTCGGCGGAGCGCCAGTTTCGCCTGCCGCTGTCATACGGCGGACAGCGGACGCCGACGGCGCAGTGGACGGTCACCGGCGCGGGAGCGGTCGTTTTGCAAAGCGGCGGCACCGGGGTGCGCGTGACGCATGTGACCACCGGGCGCATCGTTGACGCCGGGGTGACGGACGCAAACAATATGGGCGCGGCAATGGCTCCCGCGGCTTATGAGACGCTGTCAGCGCATTTTGCGGATACCGCGAGGGCGCCGGATTACTACGATGCTATCGTGACCGGAGACCTCGGGCAGATAGGACACAGCATAGTCAGGGACCTTTTCGCGGGAGACGGCATCGACCTTGGCCCTGCATATACCGACTGCGGCATACTTATCTTTGCCAATAAGGCGCAGGATACCCATGCCGGCGGTTCAGGCTGCGGATGCAGCGCGTCCGTGCTCTGTTCCCAGCTTTTGAGGGGGATGGAGCAGGGCCGGTGGAAGAAGCTGCTTTTTGCCGCGACGGGCGCTCTGATGAGTCCGACGACCAGTATGCAGGGCGAGAGCGTACCCGGTATATGTCACGCCGTTGCGCTTGAGATCGGAGGATGATATGGAGATTATTCTGACTTATCTGAAAACATTTCTGATCGGAGGCGCCCTGTGCGCTTTCGGACAGATACTGATCGACAAAACGAAGCTTACCCCGGCGAGAATACTGACCTGTTATGTCGTTGCCGGCGTAATACTCGGCGCAGTCGGTGTTTACGAGCCGTTTGCCAAATGGGCGGGCGCGGGAGCGACCGTGCCGCTGACGGGATTCGGCAACACGCTTGCAAAGGGCGTGCGCGAGGCCGTGGCGGAGAAAGGACTTATCGGTGCTTTCACAGGCGGCTTTACCGCAAGCGCCGCGGGCATCTGTGCGGCCGTGTTTTTCGGCTGGATAGTTGCAATGCTTTTCCGCTCAAAGGATAAGAACTGAACCGGATACAAAGCGCAGTGCATCGTCACGGAATTACAGGCGATGCGTTGCGCTTATCTGCTTTTGGGTGCTATAATAGACGTATTAAGCATCAGGCGGTGAGAAAATGAACGAGCGGATAGTCGGGTTTATACTCCGCAGGGAAAGACTTGCCCGTGACTGGAGCCAGGATGGCCTGTGCCGCGGTATATGCGCGGTGTCATATCTTTCAAAGATAGAACATGGCAGTGTTATAGCTTCCGAAGATATTCTGGAGCGCTTGTTTGAGCGCATGGGGCTTCCATGGCACGGAGAGGAACCGAAGGAGGGCGAAGCTGTTGAGGGGCTTTATGAGCTGCTTTTCAGCGGCGAGTTTGACGCTTTTGAGGAGCACAGAGAGCAGCTGGAGAAAATGGAGTATGGCCCCTTCGCGGCGGATGCGATGCTGCTCGGACGGTTTATGAGAGGACGGGGCGAGCCTCTGGACCGGGAAATGGAACCTCTTCTCGATACGAGACAGCTTGCGCTCCAGCGGGTGCTCCAGGGTAGGGACGAGGAAGCCATAAGGCTGCTGCCAGGCGCGTTCACATACTATTGGGCGGGCGCTGCGGCATACGAAAGCGGAAGCAGCTATACCGCCGCCGTGGAGTATCTGAAAAAGGGATATGACCTTGCCGCGCACGACGGCAGCGCGCACCTTATGCTTATGTGCAGCTTGCTGGCCGGAAACTGCTATTGCAACCAGCTGGACATCGTGAACATGGACGCGCATTACGCTGTTGCCTCAAGGCTTGCAAGGGCGCTGGGAGATGAGAAGTGTCTGCGCGAGATAAAATATAACGCCGCATCGGGCTGCCTTGAGACGGGGAGATATGACGAGGCGTATGCGTATTTTTCATCGATAGAGGAGCCGGGGCTGATGGAGCTGCACAAGCTGGCCATAAGCTGTGAAAAGCTTGGAAAGCGGGAACAGGCTCTGGAGGCGGTGCGGAGAGCCATGACGATGAGCTCGGAATATCCGGAGACGGAGCTTTGCAGACTCATGTGCAGAGTGGTGCGGTTCAGGCTTGAGAACGCGGACTATCTGAAATGCCCGGAATACGGAGAAATGCTTCTGGACTGCTTTGAACGCTGCCGCGCCGGGCTTCCGGTAGGTTATGCGTCCTTCCATCTGCCGTGGGTGATCGAGTGGTATACGGCGTCAAGAAAATACCGGCAGGCATATGAGCTCGTCCGCGATTTTCCTATAAAACTAAAATAAATGCACTTGAACCGGCTTTGTTGGAGAAAAATTTCTCACAATAAGCCGGTTTCGCTTTGCTGTCCGGAGTGGTAGTATTGTTCCGAGGTGATGGACCGGTGAAAAACGGACTCTGGACAAGGAACTTTACGCTCGTGATAACGGCGACGGCCTTTGGCGCTGTCGGAGGCATTACGGGCGGCTTTGCGCTCTCGTTTCTGGTGTTTGACGAGACCGGCAGCACGCTGGCGTCGGCGCTAATAATTGCCATACAGCTCGTGCCGTATTTCGTGCTGCCGCTGATCCTGGCGCCGATCATGGACAGGCTCCCGCGCAAGCCCTTTCTGGTTGGCGGAGATATTGTGAACGGCGTGCTCTATACGCTTATGGGCGTTTATCTGATGTTCAGCCGGTTTTCATATGTCGGCTATTTGTGCTATTCGCTTCTGCTTGCGGCGATAGGCTCCTTTGACGAGCTTGCCTTCAACAGCTTTTATCCCACGCTGATACCCGATGGGATGGAGCAGCAGGGCTATGCCGTGTCATCGATGCTGTATCCGGTGATGAAAGTGATAATGACCCCGCTGGCGGCTGTTCTTCTGGACGCAATAGGCTGTGCATGGCTCCTTGTGATACAGGGCGCGATGTCGTTTATCGCCGCGGCGGTCGAGAGCGCGATAAGGACTACAGAGACAAAACGGCTCGACGGTGAGGGCTTCAGCGTCAGAGTCTGGCTGGAGGATGTGAAACAGGCCGCCGTATATCTGAAGCAGGAACGCGGACTTATGAGCATCTATTCGTACATGGCGGTGACGAACGGCGTTGGAAACGGATATTCTCCGATCCTTGTAGCGTTTTTTCGAACTGCGCCGGGTTTCTCGGCGGCGATGTATTCTCTGTTTTCCGTCGCTGAGTTTATCGGAAGAAGCGTAGGCGGTGCTGTGCAGTATCGCATTAAGATACCGAATAACAAAAAATTCGGCTTTGCCTTTGCCGTGTATCAAATCTATGAGACTATGGATATGTGCCTTTTGTGGCTGCCGTATCCGCTCATGCTCGTAAGCCGCGCGATCTGCGGCTTTCTCGGAATGAACAGCGCGACCATGCGTCAGGCCGCCGTACAGCGCTACATACCCGAGCAGCTTCGCGCCCGCGTAAACGCGTTTGAAAGTATGCTCATAACCGCGGCTGTGAGCGTGCTGTCGCTGGCTGTAGGGGCGCTGGGTGAGCTTCTGGACTACCGCCTGTGCGTCACGATCTGCGCGGCTGTTTCAATGGCTGCCTGCTGGCTCACCATCTGGAGGAACAGGGAGCATGTGCGTAAGGTGTATGAAAGAGAAACGGTATAAATGGGAAAACCTGATAACAGAAAAAACAGCGGACTTGTCCGCTGTTTTTTATTTATGCCGACACAAAAGATTGAAACGCAAAACGGCCTGTGATATACTTATATATATTTTTGGAGAACACCGCCAAAAAAGGGCAGACACGCCTGGTCCTGTGATCGGTGCAACGGTTAGGAAAAACTGAAAATGGTAGACATACATTGCCACATACTGCCGTCCGTGGACGATGGCGCAGGGAACGGCGGCGATGCGCTCATGATGGCGCGAATGGCTTATGACAGCGGCGTTGGGACTATAGTGGCAACACCGCACTGCAATCTTCCGTATGAGGAAAGGAAGAACTATGTCTCGGAGGAGCTTAAAAACAGATTCATAAGCCTGCGGGACAGTATAAAAGAAGCGGGCATACCGCTGAAAATACTCCCCGGCGCGGAGGTCATGTGTACCGATGAGCTTCCGGAGCTCATCCGCCGCAGAAGGGTGCTGACGCTCGCGGGCACGCGCTATCTGCTGGTCGAGTTCCTTTTTGACTCGTCCGTCGGATACATCGACGAGATGCTCTCGCAGATATCGGAGACCGGCCTTGTCCCGGTGATCGCACATCCGGAGCGGTATGACGCCGTTCAGCGCTCCCCGCTGACGGTGGCGGACTGGTTTGAACGCGGATATATAATACAGCTCAACAAGGGCAGCATCCTCGGAAGGCTCGGCTCGCGCGCGGAACGGACGTCCGCCTGGATATTGTCGCGCGGTCTGGCGCATGTTGTCGCAAGCGATGCGCACAGCCCGGAGATGCGCACGCCGCATATGTCGGAGATACTGCGCTTTCTGGAGGATAACTGCTCTCCCGAATATGCGAATGTGCTTCTGCGCCGCAACCCCGGGAGAATAATCGAAAACCGTCAGGTGCTCAGTGCCCTGTAAAAAGGATAACGAGACGATGAGAACATTACAGAGGATAACGATAATACTTTTTGCGGCCGTGCTCGCCGTTTTCTGCGGCGTTAAGATATATACGCGGCTGTATCTTGACCGGAGCGCGCCGGTCATCTCGCTTGACAGCGATACTATAAGCGTCAGCGTTTCCGACCCGAGAGAGAAGCTGCTGGAGGGTGTGTCCGCCTATGACGACCGCGACGGAGACCTGACAGGCTCGGTGATGATAAAAAGCGTTACGCAACTCATAACGGGAAACACCGCCAAGGTCAATTACATTGTGTTTGATTCCTCAAACAACATGGCCATGGCCTCCCGCAATGTCCGGTATACGGACTATGAAAAGCCGAGGTTCGCGCTTGAAAAGCCCCTTGTTTTCGCTGTCGGAAGCAAGGTCACGCTGACCGACAGGCTGACGGCCTCCGACGTCATCGACGGTGACATCTCGGACGCGATACGCATCACGTCACAGAATGTAGCGGTAAATTACGAGGGCGTTTACAGCATAACGGTCCAGGTGACAAACAGCATGGGAGACTCCGAAACGGTAACGCTGAAAACGACCGTCAATAACAGCTCATACGCGCGGAGGCTCGTGACCCTCTCGGAGTATATAACCTATGTTGAAGCCGGGACAGAGTTTGACCCCGCGTCATATATCCGGAATGTACGCGCGCCCGGAGGAGATCCGCTGACGGAAGACAACGTCGAGATCGTCTCGAATGTGGATACTTCGGTCCCCGGATACTATGAAGCGGCTTATACCTGCTCATCACAGGGAGAGACATTTACGGCATACCTTGCCGTGATCGTCAGATAACGGCATGAAAGGAAGCCCTATGGAAAGAGACAGTATTATTCACTGGCCGGAGATCGAGCCGCTGTGCGTTATACGCCTGCTGGCGAATAAGCTCTGGCTTATTATCCTTGCCGCGCTGACGGGGGTGATGGCGGCGTCGATCGTGATGACCGCCGCTGTTTCACAGACATACAGCTGCAGCATCACCTTTGCCGTTACGTCGCGTTCGTCCGGCGCATATTACTCAAACGTAAACGCGGCGACCGAGGTCGCCGCGATATATTCCAAGCTTCTCGGCAGCAGCGTCATGGAAAAGACCGTTCAGACGGCCCTTGGCAGCGAAGGAACGGGAACTGTCAGTGCACGGCAGCTGGGCAGTACGAATCTCATCGAGGTAACGGCGTCAGCCAAAACGCCGCGGGAGGCGCTGCTTGTCATAAACGCGGTCCGGGAAAATTACCGCGAGCTTTCGGACTATGTTTCCTCCAGCGCGGTCCTCTCCGTGCTCAACGATCCGAGCATGGCGGTCGTGCCGACGAGAGTGCTCAACGAGAAAAAGATCTGTGTGCTTTCCGGAGTGGGGTGCGCGCTTGCCATGGCTGCGGCTCTGTTCTGGATATTTCTCTCACGCGATACGATACAGAACGCCGAGGGCGCAAAGAATAAGCTCGATGCGCGCATTATTGCGGAAATACCTCATGAGGCGGAGAAAAAGAACCTCCGGCAAAGACTTGTCGCGCTGCGGAAAAGAGACAAAACCCGTTCCAGCCTTCTGATCGTTTCTCCGGCCATAAGCTTCGGCTTTGCCGAGGCGATACACCGCATCGCGGCACGCTTTGAGCACAAGAAGGCGGAGGGGAAAACGGTATTCATGTTTTCCAGCGTTTCCGAGTCGGAGGGAAAGTCCACGGCGGCGGGAAACACCGCGCTGTCGCTGGCTGTTAAGGGCGCAAAGGTCCTGTTCATAGACCTGGATCTGCGCCGGCCGGTACAGAACGAGGCTTTCGGCGTGAATGTTCCGGAGTCGGCCGAGTTCGGTGCGCTGCTTGCGGCAAACGCCTCCGAGCGGGATATTCTGGACGCCGCGATACGCGATGAGAAAAGCGGGCTTTATATGCTTCTGAGCACGAAAAGCTATACCAATATGATAGAGCTTCTGTCCGCCAGGCGGCTCGGCGACGTTATTTCGCTCGCCCGTGAGAGATTTGACTATATCGTCATCGACTCTCCGCCGCTGGGATATTTTTCAGACAGCGAGATCATTGCGGATATTTCAGATGCATCCGTGCTTGTTGTCCGGCAGGACACCGTACCTGCACCGGATATAAACGACGCCATCGACTCGCTGCGGGCGTGCAGGGCGGAGTTTCTCGGCTGTGTGCTCAACGACATGCAGCACCTTCTGCGGAACCTTTCATCATACGGCTATGGCTACTACGGTTACGGCAAATATGGCTATGGGAAATACGGCAGATACGGAAAAAACGGAAATACATCGGATAAGGGACATAAAGTCCGGCCGGCGGAGTAACAAATGGATAACACTATAAACGAAGAGCAGAACCTTATCGATCTTTCGCGGCTGCTCAAAAACATGATAATCTATCTCAAAAAGCTTTGGGTATTTGCCGTCATTTTCTCGATCGTCTGCGGCGGCGCCATGGCTCTGCGAAGCATACGGTCATACAGGCCGATGTATCGGTCCGAGGCGGTGTTTTCCGTCAGCATAAGCAGCAGCGGCGGAATGGATATCGCGGGTTATAACTATTACTATGAC
>CAKSXP010000048.1 GCA_934515035.1 uncultured Oscillospiraceae bacterium | reverse complement strand
TCATTGCGTTAAATCGGATTTATCCGTCTGTTTTTGTCCTCCGGACTATGTATCAGTATCTGTAATACCCGTCCTCATAATCCTCGGCGTCCTTCGGCATATCGCGGCTTTCCGCGACAAGCGTGCCCTCCGCGCCGCAGTTTATACACTTGCCGAAATAGTCCTCGCTCATGTTCTCAAGCGTATATTTGAACTTTGTTCCGCACTCCGGGCAGACATAAAACATCCAGTATGGTCCCCATGTCATGGCTTTTTCTCCTTTTTCAATCGAGCTTGAGGTCGCCTTCCTTTATCCATCCGAGCCTGCGGCAGAGAAGGCCGAGAGCCCAGCAGATCACGGCGGGCAGCACAATGCAGATAAGTATGAGTCCCGCCCAGTCCATCACGCCGGGGGTTATTGCCTGTGCCCCGTTTGCAATAGCCTGTTCGCTCGGCTCCAGCCAGCCGGTCCAGACTCCGATCGGTCCGACCATTCCGCAGGTGCCCATGCCGGAGGACACGGCGGAGCCGTTCATCTCAAGCTTGAAAACACATGTTGCGATGGGGCCCGTGATGGCGCTGGTCACTATCGCGGGCAGCCAGATGCGCGGATTCCGGACGATGTTGCCCATCTGGAGCATCGAGGTCCCAAGGCCCTGAGAGATCAGTCCGCCCCAGCGGTTCTCACGGAACGACATGACGGCAAAGCCGACCATGTTCGCGCAGCAGCCGGCAACGGCGGCTCCCCCGGCAAGCCCGGTGAGGCCGAGCGCGGCACATATCGCCGCGGAAGAGATCGGCAGTGTGAGCGCGATACCGACGACGACGGAGACGAGAACGCCCATGAGGAAGGGCTGAAGCTCGGTCGCCCACATGATGATATTGCCGACCCAGCTTGCCGCGGTGCCTATCGGCTTTGCTATCAGCGCGGAAAGCCCGACGCCGATAAATATCGTGACCAGCGGCGTTACCAGTATGTCGATCTTGGTCTCCTTGGAGACGGCCTTGCCCATCTCCGCGGCGATGATAGCGATTATCAGCACTGCCAGGGGGCCGCCCGCCCCTCCCAGGGAGTTGGCCGAACTGCCGACCGCGACCAGCGAGAACAGGACCAGTGGGGGGCACTTGAGCGCATATCCGATGGCGACCGCCATAGCCGGTCCGCTCATGGAGGAAGCAAAGCCGCCTATCGTGTTAAGGAACGGCAGCGAACACTGCGTTCCGATCGTGTTGAGGATCGTTCCTATCAGGAGCGAGCAGAAAAGACCCTGAGCCATAGCGCCGAGCGCATCGACTCCGTAGCGTTTGGCAGAGATCACAATATCCTTCCGCGCCATGAATTCCTTAATCTTTGACATATTCCTTCGGTTCCTCTCTTATTTATTGCCGCTTCTCAGCAGCTCATTTTTGATGTTCCAGAGTTTCTGTGAAAGATCAACATAATAATTATGCGGGTTGTCAAAGCGCTTTACCTCGTCCCAGAGCGTATCCACCTGCTGCCTGCAATAAGCCTGTATCTCGTCGAGCGTGGGCCTGTTATAGACAAGCTTTCCGTCCTTGAAAATGGGCACCATCAGTTCCCGCGCCTCGAAATTATAGACCTCTTTCTCCTTCCACGTCGCTTCAGGGTCGAAGATGACTATATTCTGAGAGTCGTCCACCGTCTCGTCCCAGACGCAGAGATAGTCGGCTATCGCCTTTCCCGTGTCACGGCCGTAGAAGCGGTAGAGCTTCTTGAAATGCGGATTGGTTATCTTGATAACATTTTCGCTGACCTTGATTTTCGGGATGATCTCGCCCCTGTCGTTCTCCACGGCAGCAAGCTTGTAAACTCCGCCGAACACGGGGTCGCTCTCCGCCGTGATGAGTCTTTCTCCGACGCCGAACATGTCGATGCACGCGCCCTGCTGGAGTATGTCCTGAATGATGAACTCGTCCAGCGAGTTGGAAACGGATATTCTGCATTCGGGCCAGCCGGCGTCGTCGAGCATTTTGCGCGCGCGCCGCGTCAGATATGCCATATCGCCGGAATCGAGCCTTATCCCGCACTTTGTTATGCCGCGCGGACGCAGCACCTCGTTGAACGCGCGGATAGCGTCCGGAATACCGCTTTTGAGCGTGTTGTAGGTGTCGACCAGCAGGACCGCATTGTCCGGATATATCTCGCAATAGGTCTTGAACGCCTCATACTGGGAGTCGAACATCTGCACCCAGGAGTGGGCCATCGTCCCGCCCGCCGGAACGCCGAACATCTGGTCGGAGATCGTGCACGCGGTACCGTTGCAGCCGCCGATATATGCCGCGCGCGCACCGTATATTGCGCCGCTCGCGCCCTGTGCGCGGCGGGAACCGAACTCTAGCACGGTCCTTCCCTGTGCCGCACGGACGATCCTGTTCGCCTTGGTCGCGATCAGGGTCTGGTGGTTTATCGTCAGAAGCAGATATGTCTCTATCAGCTGCGCCTGTATCGCCGGGGCGCGGACGGTTATGAGCGGTTCCTTCGGGAAAACGGGAGTTCCCTCCGGCACGGCGTAGATGTCTCCGGTGAATTTGAAACCTCTCAGATACTCGAGGAATTTCTCGGAGAAGCAGCCGCGTGAGCGCAGATATTCGATGTCCTCTGCGGAAAAATGAAGATCGTTTATATAATCTATCGCCTGTTCAAGTCCCGCCGCAATGGCAAAACCGCCCTTGTCCGGAACGGTCCGGAAGAACAGGTCAAAATACGTCATTCTGTCGCTGTATCCGCTTTCAAAGTAGCCGTTTCCCATGGTGAGCTCATAAAAATCGCACAGCATGGTCATATTGGCTTCGTTTTTGAAATCCATAATATAACCTCATTTCGGAATTGGTTGTCGCCCTGGGTTCTTACACTTTGCTGTGTTATATTATAGTAGCCATGAAAAGTCAAATCAATAGTTTCGTGGATTTTTAATTGACAACATTTTGACTGTTAACAAATTGTTTTTGAAATCGACAGGAATTTCAGGTATACTGATATCATATAATACACAGTTTGACGAAAGGAGGCCTTTTATGGATAACATACAGGCAGGAAAAAAGAGAATACCACGCATCGAGAGCAGGCTGCGCCGCCACATCGTCGAAATGCCGCCGGAGATCCGCAAATGCAGCGGCATCGTGATATGGGGCAGACGCATCAAATCGCTCGTCTTTACAACGGACATCGCCATAATCCGCAACTGCGACGCGGACGCTGTGCTGGCCGTCTATCCCTTCACGCCCCAGCAGGTCATATCCGATGCGATCATCGCCGGTTCATACATCCCCGTTTTCTGCGGTGTCGGCGGCGGAACGACCCAGGGGCTGCGTTCGGTCACGCTCGCGATGGACGCCGAGGCTCAGGGCGCGATGGCTCTGGTCGTCAACGCTCCAATGTCCAACGAAAACATAACCCAGATCTCAAAGACGGTCGATATCCCGATAGTCGTGACGGTACTTAACGAACAGACGGACATTCAGGCAAGACTCGACGCTGGTGCAAGCATCCTCAATGTCTCCGCGGCGGCGGACACTCCCGAGCTTGTGCGCAGCATACGCTCGCGTTTCCCCGACGTTCCGATAATCGCTACCGGCGGCCCCTCTGCCGAGAGCATAACCCGCACGGTCGAGGCCGGAGCCAACGCCATAAGCTATACGCCTCCTACAACTAAAGAACTTTTCACAAGCATGATGGAAGATTATCGCAGCCGGTAATGCTTTTTGCCAAATTTATATCAGGCGCTTGATTTTTTCAGCCGCCTGATATATCTTTATCTATATATGTCTTAAACTTTTCTTTGGAGGATAACCACAATGCCGATCTCAAAAGAGAGAGCGGCCGAGCTCACAGAGCTCTGCCGTGTATTTCGCATCGACGTGCTGACGGCGATCCACGCGGTCCAGTCCGGTCATCCGGGCGGCAGCCTTTCCGTCTGCGAAATTCTGACGCTTCTGTATCAGGAGCGCATGAACGTAAGCCCCGACAGGGCGGACGATCCCGACCGCGACCGCCTTATACTCAGCAAAGGCCACGCGGCCCCCATGCTTTACCGCAACCTCGTTGAAAAGGGCTTCCTGCCCAAGGATTCAATGAGCACTCTGCGCCAGACGGACAGTCTGCTTCAGGGCCACCCCAGCACCCACACCCCCGGTGTTGAGATGCCCGCCGGCCCGCTCGGTCTCGGCCTCGCCGCCGCACAGGGAATGGCCCTCGGCCTTCGCATGAACGGCAGCCCCGCCCGCGTTTACGCCATCCTCGGCGACGGCGAGCAAGACGAAGGCGCCGTTTGGGAAGCCGCGATGAGCGCCCCCAAATTCAAGCTCTCCAACCTCACCGCCGTCGTCGATTACAATAAGGTACAGCTCGACGGTCCCGTTGCCGAGGTCATGCCTCTCGGCGATCTGCCCGCAAAGTGGCGCGCCTTCGGCTGGAACGTCATCGAGTGCGACGGCCACAGCATCGAGGCTCTGTCCGACGCCTTTGACGCCGCCGAGAGCTATGGCGAAGGCCCCAGCGTTATAATCGCCCACACCGTCAAGGGCAAGGGCGTTTCCTTCATGGAAGGACAGGCCGGCTGGCACGGAAAAGCCATCGACGACGAGTCCTTCGCAAAAGCCATGGCTGAACTGGGAGGTGCAAACTGATGAGCAAATCGATTCGTGAAGAATACGGCATGATGCTGGCCGAGCTCGGCAACACCAACGAGGACATCGTCGTGCTAGACGCGGACCTTTCCGGTTCCACCAAGAGCGGCATTTTCGCCAAGGCCCACCCCGAAAAATTCTTCAACATGGGCATTGCGGAGTCCAACATGGTCTCCACTGCCGCCGGTCTCGCCACCACCGGCAAGATACCCTTTGTCAACACCTTCGCCGTGTTTATGTCATCCATCGGCCTCATCGCCGCGCGCGGCCAGGTCTGCTATGCAAACCTCAACGTCAAGTTCGCCGGAGCTTACTGCGGACTTTCCGACGCTTTTGACGGCGCATCCCACCACGCCACCGAGGATATCGCCATCATGCGCGCGCTGCCGAACATGAGCGTCATCGTCCCCAGCGACGCGCAGAGCAGCCGCTGGGCCACCGCCTATGCCGCGAAGCACCAGGGTCCCGTTTATCTGCGTCTGTCCCGCGATGTCTATCCCGATCTCTATCCCGCCGGAACGGAGCTTGAATACGGCAAGGGCCGCATCGTCCGCGAGGGCAGCGACGTTACCGTCATCGCCTGCGGCATTCTCGTCCACAAGGCTCTCGAAGCGGCAGAAGCTCTCGAGGCAGAGGGCGTTTCCGTCCGCGTCGTCGATATGTACTCCATCAAGCCCATCGACAAGGAGCTCATCCTGCGCTGTGCCGAAGAGACCGGCGCCATCGTCTGCGCCGAGGAGCACAACATCTACGGCGGTCTCGGCGGAGCCGTCGCCGAGGTCCTGGCCGAGGCGGGCGCCGGTGTGCCGACCGAGTTTGTCGGCATACGCGACACCTTCACAGAGTCCGGCGCATACAAGGAGCTTCTCGCAAAATACGGTATCGACGCCGAAGGCGTCAAGGCCGGTATCCGGAAGGTCCTCAGCCGCAAAAAATAAGAATAAACACGCAAAAAAGTCTCCCGGAATGATCCGGGAGACTTTTTTTATAAACAAAAACCGGCCGGATGATCCCGACCGGTTTTCGCGTGTGTCAATTGAATACTGTGGAGGTGTAAGAAGAAAATGATTTATCTGCGTACATCTATATTTAATTCCCGAATCCGAAGAAATCGGAGAACGGAAAGTCGCTTGCCTGCCACTGGCCCGAACCGGGGATCGTTTCCTCTTCGGTCCCTGTATCCGGCTCGGTCTCCTGTACACGGGGCTTTTCCTCGTCAAAGACGATGCTGAGCTGGATGTACTCGCCGGATCTGTATACCGTCAGGACTGCGCTGTCGCCCGCCTTATATGCCTTCTTTGCGGCGACGAGGTCGGAAGAGCTGAGTATCTCCGTGTCGTCGACCTTGGTGATTATATCGCCGACCTTCAGGCCCGCGGTGCCGGCACAGCTGTTCTCGTCAACGACGCTGACATATGCGCCCTCGACCATGTTGTAATACTCCGCTATGCTGGCGGACACGGTCGAAACGCTGATGCCGAAATACGCCTTGCCGCTGACATATCCGTTTGTGATGAGCTCGTTTGCAATGGACACCGCGTCATTGATGGGTATCGCAAAGCCTATGCCCTCAACGCCGGTGGAGCTGTACTTTGCGGTAACGACGCCGATGACCTCGCCCTTGCTGTTATAAACGGGGCCGCCGGAGTTGCCGCTGTTGACAGCAGCGTCGATCTGGAACATGTTGATGGTCGTTATAACGCCGGTCTGGGAATCGGTAGACGATATCTCGCGGTCCAGAGCGGACACCATTCCCTTGGTCATCGTATATGCAAGCTCGCCAAGCGGGTTGCCGACGGCATATGCCGTCTCGCCGACGACCATTGTGTCGCTGTCGCCGATGGTGACGGGGTTGAGTCCCTCGGCGTCGATCTTCAGAACGGCGATGTCGTTATCCTCCTCAAACCCGACTATGCTCGCGGTGTAGCTGTCGCCGTTATAGAGCATTACGGTTATGTCATAGCCGCCCTTATAGGCGTCCTCGATCACATGGTAGTTGGTGATGATATATCCGTCCGCGGTCACGATAAATCCGGAGCCGCTGACAGCGCTCTGAGTGGTCATGCCGAAGCGGTTTGTGGAGATTATCTCCGTCGTGATGCCGACGACCTGGGTGCAGGCCAGATCATACACGCTGGAGGCTTCGATGGATTCTTTTTCGTCCGCGGTACTCTGGATGGGGCCCGGAGTCACATTCTCGGCGGGGCTGTCCGGAACATTGTCGTCCGGGTCGCTTGCAAGGCCGAGAGTCGAATCCGGAGAAGGCGCTTCCACGGTGGGCTGCTCCTGGACGTTTCTGCCGAAGAGCGTCACTCCGCCGGCTCCGATGAGCCCGCCGACAAGCGCGCAGACCAGGCATACGGCAATGAGCTTGCCCATGGTGACGGAGCTCTTTTTCTCCTGCTTTTCGCGGCGCTTTTTCGTGTTATCCGTCTCTGAATAATAATAGCGCGGGGTCCCCGGGCGATTCTCGCTCACGGGAGTGTAGCTTGCCTCCGCATAAGCGCTCTGTTTCGGCGGCACATAGCGGTATTCGCCGCTGCCGTCGGGCTCATTTATGTTATCAGTTACCGGATCGGCGGCACTGTTTTCAGGAACTCTATTATTGCCGTCCCCATAATAAGGATTTTCATTATTTCTTTCATTGGGGTCAAACATTTTTGTTTCCTCCTTGCCTTTTATATTGGCTCTTGCTTTGATGGTCATATAATAATGATAATTTATGTCCTGCATATGAACAGAATTATAAAAAAATAAAAACAAAGCTTCATAAACTGTGAACAAAAAAAGCAGCCCATCGCCGGATGACGGCGTCGGGCTGCCTGTTGGTTTGCTCCCGCAAATCAAAGACCGAACTTCTTGTTGAACTTATCAACGCGGCCGCTGGTATCGACCAGCTTCTGCTTGCCGGTGAAGAAGGGATGGCACTTGGAGCAAATTTCGACCGTGATGTTCTTTTTGGTGGAACCGGTCTCTATAACATTACCGCATGCGCACTTGATAGTGGTCGGCTGGTAATCGGGATGAATTCCTGCTTTCATTTGTGTTTTCTCCTCATTTAAAGCTGCCTTGATTGGAACACGTTCCGGATACAAAGCGCAATTGGTATTGTAGCATATGCATTTGGCTTTGGCAAGTCCTTTTTTCCTTGAAAAACCGAATAATTTTACAGCTGTTCCATTATGCTTCCGGCGATCTCAAGGCATATTCCGGAGGCTTTTTCCATTTCCCGCAGGAACTCATCCGTCCCGCCCGTCAGCCCGTCGGAGACGGTCTTGATAAGCAGGCAGGGGACTCCGCTCCTGTTGCAGGTCAGGACGATGCCTGCCGCCTCCATTTCGCATATCTCCGCGCCGAAGCGGACATTAAGCTCGCGCTTTGCCTCCGCGGAGGCGATGAATTTATCGCCCGATGCACAGATGACGCCCTTCAGCTCCGGCCTTATCGCCTTTGCCCTGCGCACCAGCTCCTCCGTCGTCGGAATAAACGGACCCGGATACATTATGTACTGTCCGGGCACGCAATTGTCCCAATCGTGCGTGTCGTAATCGTAATGCACCACGCTCTCGACAACGCAGGTGCACGTTCTTTCCATTTCGGCGGTCAGTCCGCCGACAACGCCGTAGTTGACTATCATATCAACGCCGAAGACGCTTATAAGCACCTGGGTGCCGGCGCTCGAGGCGATCTCTCCCGCGCCGGAGTTGAGAACATAAAGCTCATAATTCTCAAAGCCGTACACAAGGACGGTAAATCCGAAGCTCCTGATCCGTTCCCGCGGCTCTCCGTAGCGCGAAAGCAGCGCGGCCATTTCCACCGCGACAACCATTCCTATCTTTTTCATGCCTTACCTCCGTATCGTGACCGCCTGTCCGCAGCGCAGAAAATACAGCACGGTCTCCCGGACGGGCAGTCCGAGAATGCGTTCCATCGCCTCCGCATAGGCGTCCAGCTGTCCCGTGTAATACTCCGCGCGCTGCTGTATGGTCTCTTGGGTTACATAATCTGTTTTATAGTCAATTATAGTCAACTCTCCATGCTCTTCGATGCAACAGTCCACCACGCCCTGCAAAAGCAGGCTTTCGTCCTCTGCCCCGTCATAGAATTTTCCGGCCGGGCACAGCAGCGAAAACCGGAACTCCCGGCGCACCGCATCCGCTCTCAGCACGCGCTGTCCGATCTCCGAGACGAAAAAGCCGCGTATCATCTCCGGGTCCACGGCCCGCGCCTGTTTCTCCGTCAGGAAGCCGAGCTTTTCCAGTCTTTCGATCTCGCTTTGTATCTCTTCGGCGCTTCCCGCGCGGGCAAAGTCCATGTGCTGCATGACAAGGTGCGCCGCAACGCCGCGCTCCGTTCCCGTCAGCGGCCTGTCCGCACGGGCAAAGTCTGGCATGCGGAAGGTCTTTCCCGGAGCCGGGGTCAGCTCCTGCGCGTCCGGAACGGTCTCGTGCCGTCCCTTCAGTTCCGTCGCCGTCAGCTTTGAAGGCAACGCGCAGGCCTCCCTGTTTTCATACACAAACGCAAGCTTCCGCTCCAGCTCGCTCACAAGCTCCGGATCCGGCTCGCTGCCGGGTCTCTCTTCTCCCGGCTCCGGCGTAGCAGCCGTTTCCGGCTCCGGCGTTGAGAGGATAATGCTTTCGTTCCCACTCAACGAAGCGAGCGCCAGCCACTCCGAAAACGACTGGCAGCCGAGCAGCGTCTCCGGACTGACAGGCGTTTCCGCTTCCGCACGGAGCTTTTCCAGCTTTTCCTCCGGAGACTTCCAGACGCAGGAGAAAAACAGCCTCTCCTGCGCGCGCGTCGCGCCGACATAGAGAACGCGCATCTCCTCGGACAGCGATTCCTGTGTGAGCTTGGCCGAGATCGCGCGCAGTGCGATCGTGGGATACGATATGCCGCGTGAACTGTCGATGACGCGGCCGCCGATGCCGAGCGACGGGTGGATGAGGACATCGCCGTTCCTGTCCTGCAGGTTGATCTTGTGGGCGGTGTCGGCGAGAAATACGATCGGGTACTCCAGCCCCTTCGAGTGATGGATGCTGATGATCTGCACGGCGTTGCGGCTTTCCAGCGCGCCGGTGCGCGGCTCTTTGCCGTGCTCATCCAGCTGCTTCATCCAGCGGATGAAGCGGAACACGCCGCGGTAGCCGTCCTG
>CAKSXP010000047.1 GCA_934515035.1 uncultured Oscillospiraceae bacterium | reverse complement strand
ATATGGGTCTGCTGAATAAATAACGGAACGAGGTAACGTGAATGAAACTCTGGGCGGGAAGAACCGAAAAACAGACCGATAAGCTGGCGGATGACTTCAACTCATCTATCCGCTTTGACAGCCGCATGTACAGGCAGGACATCGAGGGCTCGATGGCCCATGCCGCGATGCTGGGCGCAAAGGGCATCATCCCGCCCAAGGATTCCGAAACGATAATCGAGGCGCTCGGCGGCATACTCGACGATATAAATTCCGGTGCGTTGACCTTTGACCCGGAAGCCGAGGATATCCACATGTTTGTAGAGGCCGAGCTTACAAACCGCATCGGCGACGCCGGGAAGAGGCTTCATACCGCGCGGAGCCGCAACGATCAGGTCGCTCTTGATATCCGGCTCTATCTGCGTGAGGAAATAACGGAGATAAAGAAGCTGACGCTTGCGCTCATCGAGGCGCTGACCGGACAGGCGGAGAAGCACGCCGAGACGATCATGCCCGGCTATACGCACCTCCAGCGTGCACAGCCCATCGTGTTCGGGCATCACCTGATGGCATACGCATTTATGCTGATGCGCGACATTGGCCGGCTGGACGACACGGCAAAGCGCATGAACCGGAATCCTCTCGGCTCGTGCGCGCTTGCCGGGACCACATACGACATCGACAGGGAACAGACCGCAAAGGTGCTTGGCTTTGACGGCGTTGTGATGAACAGTCTGGACGGAGTTTCGGACCGCGATTTCTGTATCGAACTGGCCGCGGCGTGCTCAACGCTTATGATGCACCTGTCGCGTCTTTCCGAGGAAGTGATACTCTGGTCGAGCTGGGAGTTCAAGTTCGTCGAGCTTGACGATGCGTTCACCACCGGCTCGTCCATCATGCCTCAGAAGAAGAACTCCGACATGGCGGAGCTCGTCCGCGGCAAGACCGGCAGGGTCTACGGCGATCTGATAACGCTTCTGACCATGCTCAAGGGTCTCCCGCTTGCATACAACAAGGATATGCAGGAGGACAAGGAGGCAATTTTTGACGCAGTGGATACGGTGAAGATGGCTCTCGGGGTGTTTGCGCCGATGATCGCAACGATGAAGGTCCTGCCGGAGAACATGAGCGCGGCTGCAGCCGAGGGATTTATAAACGCGACAGACTGCGCGGACTATCTTGTCAGAAAGGGGATGCCCTTCCGCAGCGCCTATAAGATCACGGGGCAGCTCGTCGCCGAATGCATCGGCAGGGGCACTACGCTCGAGAAGCTGCCGCTGGAGGCATACAAAGCCCATTCCGAGCTGTTTGGTGAGGATATTTATCCGGAGATAGATATGAAAGCCTGCGCCCAGAAGCGCACGTCCATGGGAGGCACTTCAACATCCTCCGTGCTTGCTCAGATCGGAATCGTAAGGGAGTTCCTGAAAAGTGAAAGTATATGATGTTTTTGTTGACGGCAGCGCCGGAACGACGGGGCTTCAGATATTCCAGCGCCTTGAAAAGCGCGGAGATATAAGACTGATGACCCTGCCGGAGGAAAAGCGAAAGGACCCCTCCGCGCGGCGCGAGGCGATAAATTCCGCCGACCTTGTTTTTCTCTGTCTGCCTGATGACGCGGCTGTGGAATCGGCCGCGATGGTGGAGAACGATACCACCAGAGTTATTGACGCAAGCACCGCCCACCGCACGGCACAGGGCTGGACATACGGCTTTCCGGAGCTGGACGGCAAACAGCGGCAGAAAATTGCAAATGCGCGCTTTGTGGCAAACCCCGGTTGCCACGCCACGGGCGCGATAGCCGTAACGGCGCCGCTGGTCGCTCTTGGTATCCTGCCGGGAGACTATCCGCTCGTCATATATTCGCTGACCGGATATTCCGGCGGCGGCAAAAAGATGATCGCGCAGTATGAGTCTCCGGAAAAAACACGGGATCTTTATGCGCCGCGGATCTATGGCCTGAACCAGGAGCACAAGCACCTGAAGGAGATCACGGCCGTCAGCGGCCTGGAGCGGGAGCCGGTTTTCTGTCCCATCGTGGACGACTATTATGCCGGTATGGCGACGAGCATCTGCCTTCATAACGGCCTTCTGGCGAAAAAATATACCGCACGGGACATTCAAAAGGCGCTCTGCGAGTGGTACGCCGGACAGAGGTTCGTGTCCGTTGCAGAGTTCACGGACAGCGGATTTATCGAGAGCAACAAAAACGTCGGCACAAACGAGCTGACGATAACGGTTTCGGGAAACAGCGAGCGCACGCTGGTAACGGCGCGTTTTGATAATCTCGGCAAGGGCGCGTCCGGGGCGGCGGTCCAGAACATGAATATAATGCTAGGCCTCCCCGAGGAGACCGGCCTTGAATAAAGGGAGATAGAACAATGAAAGTGATACAGGGCGGAGTTACGTCAGCGGCCGGTTTCACGGCAGCAGGTATGCACTGCGGCGTAAAATCATCCAATCCCGAAAAGAAGGACGTCGCGCTGATATATTCCGAGAAAAACTGCACCGCGGCCGGAGCGTTTACGCTCAACATGGTGAAGGCTGCACCGGTGCTGTATACAAAAGAGATGCTCAGAGACGGTCATGCCCAGGCGATAGTCGCAAACAGCGGAAACGCAAACGCCTGTGCGCCGCGCGGCGAGGTCAATGCCCGCCGTATGGCGGCGTGCGCGGCAGCGGCGCTGGGGCTGGACGTTAAGGACGTCGCGGTGGCTTCCACCGGTGTTATAGGCCAGACCCTGAATATAGAGGTCATTGAACAGGGAATACCGGTCCTTGCGAAAAATCTCTCCAAGCATGGGGGAAACGATGCGTCCCTTGCCATCATGACTACGGACACTGTACAGAAGCAGGCCGCCGTCGAGGTCGTGCTGGACGGAAAGACCGTGACGATCGGAGGCATGGCAAAGGGCAGCGGAATGATACATCCGAATATGGGCACGATGCTCTGCTTTATAACGACGGATGCCGCCATAAGCGCGGAGATGCTCAGAAAGGCGCTGCTTTCCTGTGTTGACGTCAGCTTCAACCGCATTTCCGTTGACGGAGATACCTCGACGAATGACAGCTGCATCGTTCTTGCAAACGGACTCGCGGGAAACGAAGAGATAACCGGCGAAGGCGCGGACTTCACGGAGTTTTGCAGCGGCCTGCGCCATGTCTGCATAAGGCTTGCCCGTATGATGGCGGCTGACGGCGAAGGCGCGAAGCATCTCATAACCTGCCTCGTCAGGCGCGCCGCGAGCGAGCAGAAAGCGGAACTGGTCGGAAAGTCTATAATCCGCTCGCCGCTTGTCAAAACCGCGATCTTCGGAACGGATGCAAACTGGGGCAGGATCCTTGCCGCGGCGGGCTATTCCGGCGCGGAGTTTGACCCCGACAAATGCTCGGTCGCATTTATGTCCGACGCAGGCAGCATAAAGGTCTGTGAAAATGGCCGGGGATTGTTATTCGATGAAGATATGGCAAAGAAAGTTTTGTTCGAAAAAGAGATCATAATCGACTTTGACATGGGCGAGGGCAGCGCAGAGGTCACCTGCTGGGGCTGCGACCTGAGCTATGACTATGTCAGGATAAACGGAGATTACAGAACCTGAGAGAGGTGTTTTGAGTGGCAGCCCAGATGAGCAATGCACAGCGGGCGGAGGTTTTGATACACGCCCTGCCGTATATACAGAAATATACCAACAAGGTCCTTGTCATCAAGTATGGCGGCAACGCCATGATCAACGAGGAGCTGAAAAAGGCTGTCATGGGGGATATCGTGCTTCTGTCGCTTATCGGCGTCAGGGTCGTTCTTGTCCATGGCGGCGGACCGGAGATCAACGAGGGACTGAACAGGATCGGAAAAAAGAGCGAATTTATAGACGGACTGCGCGTCACGGACGGAGAGACGATGGACATCGTTCAGATGGTGCTGGCCGGAAAGATAAACAAAAACCTCGTCAATCTCATCGGCTGTGCGGGCGGTTCCGCGATCGGGCTTTCCGGCATCGACGGACATATTATCGAGTGCTCCAGACTCGACGATGTGCATGGCTACGTCGGCGAGATCACGAAGGTCAACACAAAGCCCATCCTTGATCTGCTCAACGCCGGTTATATTCCCGTCATCTCGACGGTCGGATGCGATAAGGAAGGCGACAGCTATAACATAAACGCGGACACCGCCGCATCGCGCATCGCGGGCTGCCTGAAGGCGGAAAGCCTTATATCGATGACGGATATCGCCGGACTGCTGCACGATAAGGACGATGTATCTACTCTTATTCCGGAGGTCAATGTTTCCGAGGTGCCGCGGCTCATGCGCGAGGGAGTTATCTCCGGCGGGATGATACCCAAGGTCGAGTGCTGTGTCGAAGCCATACGACGGGGGGTCAACCGCGTGTTTATCATCGACGGCAGAATACCGCATTCAATACTGATAGAGACGCTGACCGACGAAGGCATCGGAACAATGTTCAAATAAAAGGGAGAACGGCTATGGATATAAAACAGCTCGACAGCACATACGTTGCACATACTTATTCGCGCTTTCCGCTGGAGCTGACCTCCGGCAAGGGCGCCATTCTCCGCGATGAAAACGGGAAAGAGTATATAGACCTCGGTTCCGGCATCGCGGTCAATATCTTCGGCGCATGCGACGAGGCGTGGACAAAGGCCGTTTGCGAACAGGCGGCGAAGCTCCAGCATACATCAAACCTTTACTACACCGCGCCGGGCGCGCTTCTGGCGCAGGCTCTGTGCGAGCGCACGGGCATGAAAGAGGTGTTCTTCGGAAATTCGGGCGCGGAGGCCAACGAGTGCGCGATAAAAACGGCGCGCCGCTGGGCTTTTCTGAAGTACGGCGACGAGAGCCACTCGACGATAATCACCCTCAGAAACAGCTTCCACGGCCGAACGATAACAACTCTTGCCGCCACGGGACAGGATGTGTTCCACACGGAGTTCGGTCCGTTCACGCCGGGCTTTGTCTATGCCGAGGCCAATAATATTGACGATGTGCGCAGACTTGCGGAGGAAAACGGATGCTGTGCCGTTATGTTCGAGCCGATACAGGGCGAGGGCGGTGTTATGCCGCTGGAAGCGGATTTTGTCAAAGGACTGAAGCAGCTGGCGGATGAAAAGGACCTTCTGCTCATCGTTGACGAGGTCCAGACGGGAAACGGCAGGACGGGAAAGCTCTATGCCTACATGCACTTCGGCGTGACTCCCGACATCGTGACTACAGCAAAGGGACTGGGCGGTGGACTTCCGATAGGCGCCTGCATGTTCGGAGAAAAAACGCAGGATGTCATGTGCGCCGGAAAGCACGGTTCCACCTTCGGCGCAAACCCGGTCTGCTGTGCCGGCGCGCTGAGCGTTATCGGCAGGATAACCGATGAGCTGATGGAGGAAGTTGCGAAAAAATCCGAATATATAAGAAAAGAACTGACCGGGGCCAGAGGCGTTGCAGGGGTCACCGGCATGGGGCTCATGCTCGGCATAGAATCCGTCCGCCCCGCCGCAGAGGTCATCTCCGACTGTATGGAGGCCGGAGTTCTTGTACTCAGCGCGAAAACAAAGGTCAGGCTGCTGCCGCCGCTGAATATCGGCTGGGAGGAGCTTGAAAAAGCGATAGAAATTTTGAAGGGAGTGCTTGCCAAGTGAAGCATCTGCTCAAGCTTATGGATATGACGCCGGAGGAAATAACCGAGATACTGAATCTGGCGGATCAGCTCAAGTATGAAAAACGCAACGGTATCGAGCATCATATTCTCAGGGGACAGACTCTCGGAATGATATTCCAGAAGTCGTCCACCCGCACCCGTGTTTCCTTCGAGGTCGGCATGTATGACCTCGGCGGATCGGCGCTTTTCCTTTCCAACAGAGATCTTCAGATCGGACGCGGCGAGCCTGTTCAGGATACCGCCCGTGTGCTGTCGAGATATCTGGACGGTATCATGATACGCACCTTTGCGCAGCAGGAGGTCGAGGATCTGGCGAAATACGGCTCAATTCCCATCATCAACGGCTTGACGGACTATTGTCATCCGTGCCAGGTGCTTGCGGATCTCATGACCATACGTGAGCATAAAGGAGCCATTGAGGGCAACAAGCTCTGCTTTATCGGAGACGGCAACAATATGGCCAATTCCCTCATCGTCGGGGGCATCAAGACCGGAATGAAGGTCGCTGTCGCCTGCCCCAAAAGCAATCAGCCGGATGCGGAGCTCATGAAATGGGCTTCCGAAAACGGTGATTTTGTCTGCACGGACAATATTCTGGAGGCCGCCGCGGATGCGGACGTCCTGTATACCGACGTTTGGGCCTCCATGGGACAGGAGGCGGAGGCTCTTGAAAGGCAGAAGATATTTGCCGGATTCCAGATAAACGATTCCGTCATGGCTGCCGCGAAGCCGGACGCAATGGTCCAGCATTGTCTGCCCGCTCACAGAGGCGAGGAGATAACCGAAAAAGTTTTCGAAGAACATGCCGACGAGCTTTTCGACGAAGCCGAAAACCGTCTGCACGCGCAGAAGGCCGTTATGGTCAAGCTGATGCGCCGCTGAACGCCCTCGTTTGAGAGCGCTTGGCTCTCAAACGAACATTTGCCGTATTTTTTACGGACAGGGCAAGGCATCCGGGCGGAGAATACCCGGATGCCTTTGGCGCGCATTTTGTCATATCCATCAACAGAAAGGGGAAGAAGATGAAGAAAGCGTATATTGTTCTGAGCAGCGGAGAGGTGTTTGAAGGCCTCCGTTTCGGAGCGGAGACGGACAGCATAGGCGAACTGGTGTTCACTACCGGTATGTGCGGATACATCGAGACGCTGACCGATCCCAGCTATTACGGGCAGATCGTGATGCAGACCTTTCCGCTCATAGGGAACTATGGCATAATAGAAAACGACTTTGAGGGGAAATGTGCCGTTCGCGGCTATGTCGTAAGGGAATGGTGCGATGCGCCCTCAAACTTCAGAAGCGAATATGATCTGGATACCTTCCTCAGAGAGCATGGGGTCCCGGGCCTTTACGGCGTTGATACGCGCGAGCTGACGCGCATCATCCGCGAACACGGAGTTATGAACGCCATTATATGCGGTGCTCCGCCCGCCGATCTCGGCGCCGTCAGGACCTATGCGGTGACGGAGGCCGTTAAAAGCGTGAGCCGCGCGGAAACGGACGTATATCCCGCAGCGGACGGGAAGAAGCGGTTTTCCGTTGCACTGCTGGACTACGGAGCGAAGGCGAATATTATAAACGAGCTCTGCCGCCGCGGCTGCGAGGTGACGGTTTATCCTTATGACACCACGGCGGAGAGGATACTCGCGGCCGGCCCCGACGGCATCATGCTCTCCAACGGTCCCGGAGATCCGAAGGAAAACGCAGGACCGATCGCGGAGATAAAAAAGCTGATGGGCAAAAAGCCGATGTTTGGCATCTGCCTGGGCCATCAGCTGATGGCGCTTGCGCAGGGCGGGGAAACCGTGAAGCTCAAATACGGCCACCGCGGGGTCAACCAGCCGGTGAGGGACTGTAAGGGGACGAGGACCTTCATAACGAGCCAGAACCATGGATATGCGGTCGTTTCCGAGAGCCTGACGGCGGGAGAGATAAGCTTTCGCAACGCAAACGACAATACCTGCGAGGGTATTGATTATCCCGAACTGAACGCCTTCTCCGTTCAGTTCCATCCGGAGGCCCGCAGCGGACCAAGAGACACGGAGTTCCTGTTTGACAGATTTATAAAGCTTATGGAGGTGAACGACTGATGCCGAGGATCAGGGATATTAAAAAGGTCATGGTCATCGGCTCGGGGCCGATCGTTATCGGACAGGCTGCCGAGTTTGACTACGCGGGGGCGCAGGCATGCCGTATCCTCAAGGAGGAGGGCATCAACGTCGTTCTCGTCAACTCCAATCCCGCGACTATCATGACAGACAAAATGCTCGCGGATGAGATATATCTCGAGCCGCTGACGGCGGAGACGGTGACAAGGATACTTGAAAAGGAACGTCCCGACAGTCTGCTTGCCTCTCTCGGCGGACAGACCGGACTGACCATCGCAATGCAGCTGAGCCGTAACGGAACTCTGGACCGGCTGGGCGTGCGGCTGCTCGGGACCGGGGCCGAGGCGATAGACAGGGCCGAGGACCGCGAGCTTTTCAAAGAGACGATGGAGGCCATCGGCCAGCCGACGATCCCTTCGGAGATCGCCAATGACGTTGACACTGCCATGGCCATTGCCGGCAGGATCGGTTATCCCGTCATCGTGCGGCCCGCATTCACTCTCGGCGGAGCCGGCGGGGGCGTTGCATATACGGCGGACGAGCTGCAAACGATAGCGTCCGTAGGCCTTGAGCTGTCCCCGATAACTCAGGTGCTTGTCGAGCGCTACATATACGGCTGGAAGGAGATAGAGTTTGAGACGATGCGCGACAGCGCCGGAAACGTCATCGCCGTCTGCTCTATGGAGAACTTTGATCCGGTCGGTGTGCACACCGGCGACAGCATCGTTGCGGCCCCGGCGCTGACGCTTTCGGACAGGGAGTACCAGATACTGCGCACGGCTTCGCTGGACATCATATCCGCGCTCGGGGTCGTCGGCGGCTGCAACTGTCAGTTCGCGCTCGATCCCAACAGCTTTGAGTATTCCGTTATCGAGGTCAACCCTCGTGTTTCGCGCTCCTCGGCGCTGGCAAGCAAGGCGACTGGCTATCCGATAGCAAAGGTCGCAACAAGAATAGCTCTGGGATATACCCTTGACGAGATCAGAAACGACATAACCGGAAAGACCTGTGCCTGCTTTGAACCTGCGCTGGACTATGTAGTCGTCAAATTTCCAAAGTGGCCGTTTGACAAGTTCCATGACGCTTCGCGCAAACTCGGCACGCAGATGAAAGCGACGGGCGAAGTCATGGCGATAGCCCCCAGCTTTGAGATGGCCATAATGAAGGCCGTCCGCGGTGCGGAGATAGGCATGGATACGCTCAACCGCAGACCGGACACCGACGAGCCGGTGCGCGACCGTCTGCGCAATATGGACGACCACAGACTGTTTACGGTTTTTGAAGCGCTGAAAGCGGGCGTGTCTCCGGAAGAGATACAGTCAATAACAAAAATCGACAAATGGTTTACATATAAGCTCAAAAAGCTTGCGGATTTTGAAAATGAGATCGAAAACAGCGGCAGCCTCTCCGAAGAGGATTATCTTCGCGGAAAGAAGCTCGGCTATCTTGACAGAAGCCTTCTGGCGTTGACAGGAGCTCAGACTCTGCCGCACAGAAGCGCCGTGTACAAAATGGTCGATACCTGCGGCGCGGAGTTCGACGCCGAGACGCCGTATTTCTACTCGTCCTTTGACACGGTGTGCGAGTCGCGTGCCTTCACGCGCTCCGGCAGACCGGTCATCATGGTGCTGGGCTCCGGCCCGATACGTATCGGACAGGGCATAGAGTTCGATTACAGCTCCGTCCACTGTGTCTGGTCGCTAAAAAAGCTGGGGTATGACGTCGTTATCGTGAACAACAATCCGGAGACCGTTTCGACGGACTATGATACGGCGGACAGGCTGTATTTCGAGCCGCTGTGCGACGAGGATATAATGAATATCATCGAGGTCGAAAAGCCGATAGGCGTTGTCGTCGCCTTTGGCGGACAGACAGCAATAAAGCTGACGCAGTATCTTGACACACATGGCATACGCATACTCGGCACCTCCGCCGAGAGCATAGACATGGCGGAGGACAGGGAACGCTTTGACGAGCTTCTGGAGCGCTTTAATATCAAGCGCCCAAGAGGGATGGGCGTTACCGGCCTGGACGAGGCGCTGAAGGCAGCACATGAGCTTGGCTATCCCGTGCTGCTGCGTCCGTCATATGTGATCGGCGGACAGAACATGGTCATTGCGCACAATGACGAGGATGTGGAGCTTTATATGTCGATCATCCTCTCCGGCGGAGTTGAAAATCCCGTTCTTGTCGATCAGTACCTGATGGGTACGGAAC
>CAKSXP010000046.1 GCA_934515035.1 uncultured Oscillospiraceae bacterium | reverse complement strand
CCAAGGTGCTCTATCCCGCGGACGATCATGACGAGGGAAGAACGCTGCGGCTCAAGCAGCAGTATTTCTTTGGTTCCGCGACGGCGCAGTCGATAGTGAGGGAGCACAAGAGGCGGTTCGGCTCCGTGCGCGGGTTTGAGAAGATGAACGTCATACAGATAAACGATACGCACCCGGCGCTTATCATACCGGAGCTCATGCGCATATTCCTTGACGGCGAGGGTATGGACTGGGACGAGGCCTGGAAGATAGTGACGGAGAGCACGGCGTATACAAACCATACTATCATGCAGGAGGCGCTGGAGGTCTGGCCGCAGGAGCTTGTCAGCCGGCTGCTGCCCCGGATATGGGAGCTGATCGTCGAGATCGACAGGCGCTGGGGCGAATGGCTCCGGCGGGAGATGGACGGGGCGGAGGAAAAGGTGCTTCCCAACCTTATAATAAACGGAGACGTTGTGCATATGGCGAATATCTGTCAGGCCGCCTGCTTCAGGATAAACGGGGTCTCCGCGCTCCACGGCAGTATTTTGAGAACGAAATTGTTCAGGGAGGTTTACGAAAAGCGTCCGGAGTGCTATACTTTCGTTACAAACGGGATCGACCACCGGCGCTGGCTGAGCCAGTGCAATCCGGGCCTTGCCGGGCTGATATCCTCGCTCATCGGCGAGGGCTGGCTGAGAGACGCCGGCGAGCTTGAGCGTCTGCGCGGGTTTGAGACGGACGGCGCGGTGCTGCGCGAGCTTGGGCTTATCAAGGATGAAAACAAGCGGCGCTTTGCCACTTGGCTCCTTCGCTCGGGCGGAGCGGCCATTGATCCCGGCGCGGTGCTCGACGTTCAGGTCAAGCGCCTGCACGAGTATAAAAGACAGCTCATGTGCGCCATGCTGATAACGCATCTGCAAAACCGCATCCACGACGATCCCGGCGCGGAGTTCATGCCGCGCACGTTCGTCTTCGGCGCAAAGGCCGCTCCCGGCTACCATGCGGCAAAGCGGATAATAAGGCTCATAAATTCTCTGGTGCGCGATGTGGCGGAGGATAGGCTCTGCCGCGGAAAGATGCAGGTCGTTTTTCTGGAAAACTACCGTGTGACGGCGGCGGAAAAGCTGATGCCGGCCGCACAGGTCTCCGAACAGATATCCTGCGCGGGACTGGAGGCCTCCGGCACGGGGAACATGAAGCTCATGATGAACGGCGCCATAACGATCGGCACGCTCGACGGAGCGAATGTCGAGATGTATTCGATACTCGGCGGCGAGAACATGATCCTGTTCGGACTGCGCGCGGAGGAGGTCGAGCGCCGCCGCCGCGAGGGGATACGGCCCTGCGCGTCGGAGAACGCGATGCGCGTGCTCGACAGGTTCAGCCGCGGTTTTTCGGACGGGGAAAGCTATTCGGATCTTGCCTCGTCCCTGCTCTGCGGCGGGGACAGATATATGCTTCTTGCGGATTTTGACAGCTATGTGCAGGCGCACGACAGGCTCTATTCCCTGCTGGAGGACGAAAGAGAGGCTCTGCGCGTTTCGCTGGCGAATATCGCCGGGAGCGGCGCTTTTGCCGCCGACCGCGCGGTTTTGCAGTATGCCCGTGAGATTTGGAAGGTGTGAGACAGCCATGATGAAAAAGAAAATAACGGCGGCGGCTCTGGTCGCGGTCCTGCTGCTCGCGCTGATGCCGCTCGTCTCCACGAGCGCCGGAGCCGCCGGACTCAACTTCATATCGGTCAACGACACGCTCATAGACTATGCCTATGCATATTACTCCGGCAGCAACGTTTACGTTCCCGCTTCGCTTTTTTCATACTTCGGCGTGAGCTACAGCTATTTTCAGGAGGCGAAAACGGCTTCGCTCGTGACGAACTCGACCCAGATATACTTTGAGCTGGAGAGCGGAAATACCTATGACGCGGCGGAAAACTATTATTCCGCGCAGGCGTATTATCTCTACGGCACGGTGTATGTGCCGGTGGCCTTTGTGTGCCGGACCTTCGGGCTGAGCTGGTCGACCGTCACAGGCAGCAGCTACGGCAGTATCGTGAGGATAAAGAACAGCGCCGTCGTGCTCTCCGACGAACAGTTCCTGTCAGCCGCGTCGGACTCGATGAGAGCGATGTACAATGCATATTACGGCATAGTTTCCCCCAGTCCGAGCAGCCCGGCGGATGCGTCGGACCGCCCATCCGGTGGCCAGGACACGAGCCCTGCACCGATGCCGGACCGCAGCGCAACGAGCGTTTATCTCTGCTTTGTGGGCCTGCCGGACGAACAGATCGTAAAGGCGCTTTCCTCGCATGGCTATGACGCCGCGTTTTTCCTGACGGCGGAGCAGGTGACGGAGAACGCGGACGCCGTTCGCGCGCTGATCGTGGAGGGCTTTGCCGTCGGCGTCTGGTTCGAGGACGAGGCCGGGTATGCGGAGGCTTACGGCGCCATTCTCGAAAGGACGCGCACGGCGACGCTGCTTGTCGCGTCAGACGGGGAAAACGCGGAGGATTGCCGACGCTTTGCGAAGGAAAACTCGCTTGTATACTGGCAGTGCGGCGCTGCCATCTCGCCGGAAAAGGACGGGGAGAAGATCTCTTCGCCCGCGGCCTTCATCTCGCTTATCGAGCCGGAGCCCGTGCGTGCCGATGTGCTCATAAAGCTGGAGGAGACGGAGATGTCCGCCGTGACGCAGCTGTTAAAATATCTTGCACTGAATAAATTCACGGTCGCCCCCGTCAGGGAGACGACCGCTCCGGAGGTTTCATTGAGTGATGCAGAATAAGAAGCTTAAAGCAGTCGTCCTCGCCGCAGGGAAGGGGACGAGACTCCATTCCGAGCAATACGACCTGCCGAAGGTCATGCGCATGGCGGCCGGAAAGCCGCTTCTGGGCTATGTGCTGGGGGCGCTGGATTTCATAGCACCGGAGGATACCATCATAGTGGTCGGATACAAAAAGGACCAGGTCATATCCGCGTTCGGGGGATATGCCTTTGCCGAACAGCGCGAGCAGCTCGGCACCGGGCACGCCGTCATGGCCGCATACGGACTTCTGGACGGCTACGACGGGGATGTGCTCGTCTGCTGCGGCGATATGCCGCTTCTGACGCGGGAGAGCTATCTCGGCCTGTGCCGCGAGCACGAGAAAAACGGCGCCGCCTGCACCATCCTGAGCGGGACCAGCTCCGTGCCGCTGCCCTACGGCCGTATAATCCGCGATGAAAACGGCGGGTTTGAACGCATGGTGGAGGAACGCGACTGCACGCCGGAGCAGAAGGCGATAGACGAGCTCAACAGCGGTGTTTACATATTCGACGCAGCGACCCTCGGCGGCGTCCTTTCGGAACTGCGAAGCGACAACTCACAGGGAGAATACTATCTGACCGACGCGCCGGCGCTGATACGCGAAAAGGGCGGCCGGGTCTGCGTCTATAAGCGGGATCTGGGCCTTGAGATAATCGGCGTCAACACGCCGGAGCAGCTGGCCGAGACAGAGAGGATAATCGAGACCCGGCGCGCCGGAAGAGAGAAGGAGCAGAGTTGAAAGAGCTGGCGGATCTTTTCCTGACGTTCGCGCGCATCGGGGGCCTGACCTTCGGCGGGGGCTATGCGATGCTTCCCATACTCCAGCGCGAGGTAGTTGAAAAAAAGCACTGGGCGAGCGACGAGGAGCTTGCCGATTACTATGCTATCGGCCAGTGCACACCCGGCGTTATCGCGGTCAACACGGCGACCTTTATCGGCTATAACAGGCGCGGAGTCATCGGCGGTATCGTCGCAACGCTCGGGGTCGTGTTTCCCTCCCTTGTGATAATAACCCTGCTCGCGGCACTGATCTCAAACTTTGCCGACCTCGCCGTTGTGAAAAACGCCTTTGCGGGGATACGTGTCTGCGTCTGCGTGCTGATATTCAACGCGGTGCTGAAGCTGCTCAAGAGCGCGGTCATAGACGCCGCGACCTTCGTTGTCTTCGCTGTGGTGACGATACTCGTCTGCATCACGGACCTTTCGCCGGTCGTTTTCGTGCTGGCCTCCGCCGTCTGCGGAATAGTGATAACGGCCGTAAAACAGAAGGGGGGCGCAAAGAAATGATCTATCTGCGTCTGTTCTGGGAGTTTTTCAAGACGGGGCTTTTCTCCATCGGCGGCGGCCTTGCAACGCTTCCGTTTCTGAGCGATATGGCAAACACCACCGGCTGGTTCACTCAGGCCCAGCTTGCCGATATGGTGGCGGTGTCGGAATCCACGCCCGGCCCCATCGGCGTCAATATGGCGACCTATGTCGGCTTTACGATGGGGGGCGTTCCCGGCGCGGTCATTGCGACTGTGGGACTCATAACCTCTCCCGTGATAATTATTATGGTGATAGCCCTTTTTCTGAAGAGCTTCCGCAATAACCGCTTTGTTTCGGCGGCGTTTTACGGTCTGCGCCCGGCCTCGAGCGGGCTTATAGCGGCGGCGGGCCTTTCCGTCTGCGGCATAGCGCTGCTGAACATGGACGCGGGGTTCGGTCCCGCGCTGTTCAACTGGCGCGCGCTGGCGCTGGCGGCCGTGCTGCTTGTGCTGACGAGATATGTAAAGCCGACCAGAAAGCTGCACCCGGTATTCTTCATTCTGTTCTCTGCCGTCGTCGGCATAGTGTTCAGATTTGCCGGCGCGTGACATGAAGGAGATAGACAGATAATGAGCATATATGACGAATACCGCCGTAAAATGCGGACGCCGGAGGAAGCCGTAAAGGTGGTAAAGTCCGGCGACTGGGTGGATTACACCCTCTCGCTCGGCTTCCCGACGCTGCTGGACGAGGCCCTTGCAAAGCGCCGGGACGAGCTGACGGACGTGAAGCTGCGCGGCAATCTTATCTTCGGGCCGATCCAGGTCGTCGAGTGCGACCCGAATCGGGAGCACTTCATTTATAACAGCTGGCATTGCTCCGCCTATGAGCGGAAGCTCTGCGACAGGGGATTGTGCAATTATATCCCGATGATCTTCCGCAACTATACGCCGTATTACAAGCATTTTCTGAAGGTGAACGTCGCTATGGTGAGCGTCGCGCCGATGGACAGGCACGGATATTTCAACCTGTCCTGCTCCGTCGGGGGCGCGCTCGGCGTTCTGGAGGCCGCGGATATCGTTATTGTCGAGGTGAACGAGCACCTTCCGCGGGTCCTCGGCGGGTTTGACGAGTGCGTGCATATTTCGGATGTGGACTTCATCGTCGAGGGAGAGCACGCGCCGCTTATCGAGATGAAGCCCTCCGCCCCGTCGCCGGAGGATATCAGGATAGCCGAGAGCATCATTCCGTATCTGGTGGACGGCGCGACGATACAGCTCGGCATCGGCGGTATGCCGGACGCCATCGGCACGCTGATAGCGCAGTCCGATCTCCGGGACCTCGGCATGCATACGGAGCTCTGCTCCAACGGATACTTTGAACTGTACAAGGCCGGAAAGCTGACGAACTCCCGCAAGCAGCTCCACCGCAACAAGGGCGTCACCGGAATAATCCTCGGAACGCGCGAGCTGTATGACTGGGTGGACGACAACCCCGGCGTTATAGGCTGCCCGCTGCAATATGTCAACGAGCCGGGCATCATAACGCAGATGGACAACATGGTCTCGATCAACAGCTGCATCGCCGTTGACCTGTATGGACAGATATGTTCGGAGAGCTCCGGCTCGCGCCAGATAAGCGGAACGGGCGGACAGCTCGATTTTCTGACCGGCGCGTCCATGTCGCGCGGGGGCAAGGCGTTTATCTGCATGACGAGTACATACGTTGACCCGCAGGGCGTGCGCAGGTCGAACATCGTGCCGCATTTTGCCGGAGATATAGTCACCGTGCCGCGCAGCCAGGCATATTTCGTCGCAACGGAGTATGGCATCGTGAATCTCGAGGGCCTTACGACCTGGGAAAGGGCCGAAAGCCTGATCTCCATCGCGCACCCCGATTTCCGCGACGAGCTGATACGCTGCGCCGAACAGCAGAAGATCTGGATAAAAGGGAATAAATAAGAAAAGCAGAGACCTAACCGTCTCTGCTTTTTCTGTCGGTTTATTGAGCTGAACTCACATTTTGGCCTTACGGACGGACCGTAAGCACCATGGAAGAGTCGGCATCCATACCGTTTCCGATCAGCAGGATCCTTGTGTCGTCATACCGGTATGCCGTAAAGGTCTTTGCGGATGTCTTTTCTTCTCCGGTGGAGCCGGTGAAGCGGTGCGTCAGAACGACGCTGCCGTCCGTCACCTCCCATCCTTCATACATGCTGTACTGCTCGCCCTCGTAGGTGTAATTTGCGTCCAGCGTGCCGTCTGCGCGGAAGGTAATGGTATGAGTCCCGTCCTCGTCGCCGCCGTAATTGTTCCGCATGGAAAATGTCCGGTCGTCCAGCGCGGCGTGAATGGCGTCCGCGTCCATGACCTCACAGCCGGAAGAAGGCATCGTCTGGGCAAGTATCTTTCTGTCATAGTAGTCAAACCGCTGGAACCGTTCCTCGTCCGTCGCATTGCGCACCGTGTCCTCCACGATCTCGGCTTCCTGATAATTTCCGTTCTCGTCTTTGACGGCGGAAATGGTGATCTCATAGGGGTATCCGGTGAATTGCTCATACCAGCTCAGGTCCGTGCCATCGGTGAAATACACGACCTTCCGCAAGGAACTGTCGGTCACCTCAAAATCCCATGCGCCCTCATAGCCGGTACCGGCGTCCTTTTCTCCCGTCAGCTTTCCCACAAGCTCGACCCTCTGGTCGATGGTGGTGTCCACGTAGGTCACGTCCAGAGCCGTTACGCGAACGGTCTCCGGGTCGAACACATATGCGCCCGAGATCTTGTTGTACTTCATATAGAACTGGGCCGTGTACTGCTGGTTGTCGTCATCGTAAAAGGCGCCCGTTCCGTAGGTACGGACGGCAAAGCCGTCTTCGATACTGTACACATCCAGATACAGGCTGTCGCGGTTCATGCCGCCGAAGCTGTTTGCAGCGGAGTAGTCGATCAAATAGATATAGCTGTCGTCGGTTTCCACGGCGCTCATGGAATTTACCAGCAGACTGCCGGGATCTTTCAGGACGGTCTTCAGCTTTTCGATAGCATATCCGGCACACGCCTCCACATCGGCATAGGCGTTTTCCGTCGGTTCCGGCGACGGCTCGTCAGCCGGTCCGGGGCCCCCGCCGCAGGCGCAAAGAGACAGGCACAGCGCCAATGTCAGGAGAAGCATGACGGCTCGTTTCAGTTTCATCTGTTTTTCCTCCGTAAAATAAAAAAGTGCGCCAACCGAAGCTGACGCACCGAAAAACGCAACTCCGATTGTCGCCAAACAAAGCCCATAGACAAAAGGAAACCCTTATCATCATCCGAGTGGAGCTGCGTTTTTTACCAAACGCAAACCGGATAATGATAAATGGGCATACCTCTCCCCCTGAAGAGCAGATTTCCTCTATTAAGCTTTGTTTGGCAAGCATATCATACCACAGCCGCGCCGCTGATTCAAGAAAGAAACGGCGCTCTTTGACAGAATGAAAAAAGCAGAGACGCAGCCGGCTCTGCTTTTTTGCTTTATGACATGTCAGATCCTGTCCCTTATGGCTTTGCCCATTTCGCGGCAGCCGGCGAGCCGGCTGCCCTCGCTCATTATATCGCCGCAGCGGAAGCCGTCGCACAGCACAGCGTCAACGGCGGCCTCGACAGCGTCCGCCTCGGCGGGCATATCGAAGCTGTACCGCAGCATCATTGCCGCGGCGAGAATGGTGCCGATCGGGTTTGCCCTGTCCGTGCCCGCGATATCGGGCGCGGAGCCGTGGATGGGCTCGTAAAGCCCGCGGCCCGTCTCGCCCATGCTCGAGGAGGGGATCATGCCGATCGAGCCGGTTATCATGCTTGCCTCGTCGGAGAGAATATCGCCGAAGAGGTTTTCCGTCACGATAACGTCGAACTGGGCGGGGTCGCGCACGAGCTGCATCGCGGCGTTGTCCACATACATGTGCGACAGCTCAACGTCGGGATATTCCTTTGATACCTCGGTCACAACGGCGCGCCAGAGCCGGGAGGTGTCCAGAACGTTCGCCTTGTCCACGGAGCAGACGCGGCCGCGGCGCTTGCGCGCCATGCCGAAGGCGACGTGGGCGATGCGGCGGATCTCGTGCTCGGAATAGGCCATGATGTCAGTGGCCTTTTTTTCGCCGTTCAGCTCCTCGGTGCGGTGCTCGCCGAAGTATACGCCACCGATGAGCTCGCGCACGACAACAAAGTCGATGCCGCGCGCGGCGGTCTCCTTCTTCAGAGGGCAGGCGTCGGAGAGAACGGGGAACATCTTTGCCGGGCGCACGTTTGCATAAAGTCCCATGCCCGCGCGAAGCCGCAGAAGTCCCTTTTCGGGACGCATCTGTGCCGGAACACCGTCCCATTTCGGGCCGCCTACGGCGCCGAGCAGCACGCTGTCGCTCTCCAGGCAGGTCTTGAGGCTCGACTCGGGCAGCGGATCGCCGAAGGCGTCGATGGCGCTGCCGCCCATGGGCGCTTCGGTGTATATGAACTCGTGTCCGAACTTTCCGGCGACGGCGTCCAGAACGCCGACGGCCTCGCCGACTATCTCGGGGCCTATCCCGTCGCCGCGTATGACCGCTATGTTTTTGCGCATTTCCGTCACCTCAGTCCCTGAGGGAGGCCATCAGGCCGCCCTTGCTTATCATGTCCCTGATGAACTCGGGGAAGGGCTCCGCCTGATAGGTCTCGCCCTTTGTTACGTTGGTTATGACGCCGGTGTCGAAGTCGATGGAGACCTCGTCGCCGTCGCGTATGCCGTCGCTCGCCGCCTCGCACTCGAGAATGGCAAGGCCGATGTTTATCGCGTTGCGGTAAAAGATGCGCGCAAAGGTCTTTGCGATGACGCATGAGATGCCGCTTGCCTTGATGGCTATGGGCGCGTGCTCGCGGGAGGAGCCGCAGCCGAAGTTGAGACCCGCGACCATGATGTCGCCGTTTTTGACCTTGCCGGTGAAGGAGGCGTCTATATCCTCCATGCAGTGGGAGGCCAGCTCCCTGTGGTCCTGCGTCGCCAGATAGCGCGCGGGGATTATGACGTCCGTGTCGATGTGGTCGCCGTATTTATGTGCTGTTCCGTGTGCGTTCATGACATTACCTCCATCGGATGAGAGATGTGTCCGGTCACGGCGGAGGCCGCCGCGACGGCGGGGGAGGCGAGGTATACCTCGCTGTCAACGTGGCCCATGCGGCCGACGAAGTTGCGGTTGGTGGTGGAGATGCACCTCTCGCCCGCGGCGAGCACGCCCATGTGACCGCCGAGGCAGGGGCCGCAGGTCGGCGTGGAGACGACGCAGCCGGCGTCGATGAATATCTCTGTCCAGCCGCGCTTTATGCATTCTTTGTAGACATACTGTGTCGCGGGGATGACGATAGCGCGGACGTTGGGCGCGATATGGCGGCCTTTGAGTATCTCGGCCGCGGCCTGCATGTCCGCGATATTGCCGTTGGTGCAGGAGCCGATAACGACCTGATCGACTGCGATATCGCCGCCCTCGGCGGCGGGGTGCGTGTTCTCCGGCAGATGCGGATAGGATACGGTGCAGTCGAGCTTCGACAGATCGATGTCGATAACGCGGCTGTACTCGGCGTCGGGGTCGGCCTCGAAGGCCGTCCACTCGCGGCTGACGCGGCCGGAGAGAAATTCGCGCGTTACCTCGTCGACGGGGAAGATGCCGTTTTTCGCGCCGGCCTCGATCGCCATGTTGCAGATCGTGAGCCGGTCATAGATCGTCAGGTTCTTAACGCCGCTGCCCGAAAACTCCAGCGACTGGTACAGCGCGCCGTCAACGCCGATCATCCCGATGAGGGAGAGGATGACGTCCTTGCCGCTGACATAGGGTCCGAGGGAGCCGGTGAGGTTGACCTTTATCGCCTGCGGCACCTTGAACCAGGTCTCGCCGACGGCCATGGCCGCGCCCATATCCGTCGAGCCGACGCCTGTTGAGAAAGCGCCGACCGCGCCGTAGGTGCAGGTGTGGCTGTCCGCGCCGATTATTGCCTCGCCCGGCGCGACGA
>CAKSXP010000045.1 GCA_934515035.1 uncultured Oscillospiraceae bacterium | reverse complement strand
GTATTACCAGGCCCGGAATGTATGACATGAATGACGCGCTTGCGGATATTCTGAATAAATGACAAAAAAGTCAGGAAGTCTTTCTTCCTGACTTTTTTATACGCAAAAACAGGCGCGTTCCGGACGCTATATGATTTTTTCGCAGAATCTGCTGATTATCGCCGCGACCTCCGCTCTGGTAATGCTACCCTGCGGCACGATGGTGGAAGCCGTGCGGCCCGATATCAGTTCGTTTTCCACGCACCAGGCCACGGCGTTCTTCGCCCACGGCGATACCGTCCCGGCATCGGAAAATCTGTTAAGGCTGTTTTCCGCCGCTTTGCCGTCCGACAGGCCGAAATTCATCGCATAACGGTGGAGAAACACGGCCATCTGTTCGCGGCTGACATTATCCTCCGGCTTAAAAAGGCCGTTTCCGTATCCCTGCACGATACCGTTATTTGCTCCCCACGCGACGGCTGCGCTATACCACTTTTCTTTGGGCACATCGGTGAAATCTGCCTTCATGGAAGAAATGTCCTCTCCGTACACGCGGGAAAGCACCGTTACGGTCATTGCACGGCTCATATTCATTTCCGGTCCGAACTGAGTTTCGGTCACGCCGTTAAAGAAGCCCTTGCCGGTCACATATTTTATATATGCCTCGGCCCAATGTCCGGCTGTATCCGTGAATTCCGGTCCGGCCGGCTGCTGACTCTCGAGGAGCTCGATCATATCATCAATGCTTACGCTGCCGTAGCCGTAATACTCGTCATATCCGACGGCTCCCAGATCCACGGTGCTCGCCGCGAGCGTCTCGATAAAGCGGGAAGCCGTTATTTTCGGATCGATGCATTTGGCAATGACCGCCATCGCACTTATATGCGGAACGGAATACGACGTTCCCGATCCTTCGCTGTAGCCGGAATTATCTTTTCCGATACTGATTATCTTATCGCCCGGAGCGACGACGCAGACGCTGCTGTTATGGTTTGAAAAGCTGCTGACCTTTCCGTCCCGCGATATGGAGCCGACGCCTATAACATTGCTGTAAGCCGCCGGATAGAGCTTTTCGGTGCCGCCGGAGTTTCCTGCGGCCGAAACGATGATTACGCCCTTACTGTCGGCATAATCAATACATTCCTTCAGCGACGTCATATCTCGCTCAATGCCGAGACTTAGGTTTATCACCGAACAGTTATAATCGTTTACAGCGGCATATATTCCCTTGATAATATATGACACCGAGGTCTCCTTGCTGTCCGAAAAGCATTTGATCGGCACAATGGACGCTCCATCGGTGATACCGGAGATGCCGTATGTATTATTTCGCTTTGCCGCTATAACGCCGGAGACAAACGTGCCGTGTCCGAGCAGGTCTCTTACGTCCTCACTGTCGTCAAGGACATTTTTACCCTGAATTATTGTAACGCCGGCAAGGTCCTCGTGCTTTGTGTTGAGTCCGGAATCTATTATCGCGATCCTGACGCCGGAGCCGTCATATCCCTTGTCCCAGGCCGCCGCGGCGTTTATATATTCCAGGTTCCACTGCTGGGCGTAATATTTATCATTGGGAACATCCATGAGCTTCACGGTGTAGTTCGGCTCATAGTATTCCACCAGCCCCTCCCGCGCCAGCTCGGCAACATCCTTTGCACCTTGTACAAGATAAAGATCCTCAGACGCCTCGATCGCCTCAAGCCCGTCATCGGACATAAGCCGGGCTCCCGCGGACGGCGAAAGCTTGACGATATAGCCGTCAAATTCTCCCGCACTGTCCGCCGGACCCGCAGCATAGCAGACGGAGGCCGCAAGAATTGCCGCCAGGACCACAAACAACAAAACAACTCTTTTTCTTTTCATCAGACGACCTCACAAGATAGAAACGCTATAAGCATCGATTGCCTATGTCCTTTTGCCTTATGCTGACAGTATACCTTATGATTCGCCGCCATTCAATAACATTCGGGTAAAAACCAGTTACAAAAGGTTAACATAATTATTTTCCAGTAAAGCAAAAGGAGCTCCCGCATATGCGGGAGCTCCAACGTCTGTATATTTGTTCAGTTGCCGCAAAGCAGCTTATGCGGGGATATACTGGGCCTTTGCAAGGTAATCATCCCAGGCCTGCTGCTCATATCCGATAGCCTCGGGAAGGCCAAGGCCTTCTATCTTGGCAACATATTCATCCCAGGTGTCCTCAATGACGATATCGCCGTTGATGGCCTGAGCCGCATACTGCATGACATAGGTCGCAATATCGCTCATGATCGCGGAGAAGGACGAAGCAACATCGGCGCTCATGCTGACATAAGTTGTGGGAATGTAATATGCCCAGTCTCTGTCAGGATCGTTGAAGCACTCTATAACTTCCCAATCAAGATCAGACCAACCACCAGAATAGCGAGCACCGTCAACAATCGCGGGAGTGCCATAGGTGGTGTAAACATTGACTGCAACAATCAGAACATAGTCAGGGTTATTGATAACAAGATCCGTGAACTCGGGCTTGCCGTCGACCATGTTGTAGGTCTCGCCTTCCTTGCCATAGCCGGTGATCATCTGGCCCTTCTCTGTATAGCAGAAGTTGACCCACTTGAGAGCGGTCTCAAGATCATGGCACTGGGTAGTAATAGCCGCGCCGTAGATCATCTTTGTAACGCCCTTGGAAATATGCACCTTATCCTCTGCGTTGACAGTCGGCTGAGTCATGCCGCGCATACGGACCGCGCCTTCGGTGTTGTTCTCAACAGTGCCGGCAGCATCATAGGAGGAGGACCAGAGAGCGATGCCGCCCTGACCGACGACGTCCATCTGATCCATAAAGGAAACAGATGCATAGTCGGGATAGATCAGGCCTTCCTTATACCATTTTGCCAGCATTTCGAGATAGCTGCGATAGCCGTCGGTAACGGGGCTGTACTCGACAACGTTGTCGACCTGAATGAAGGGGTGAGTGTTGTAGTTGCTGGATGTATAGCCTAGAGCACCGTAGCCGCCGGAGAGCGCATACTCGGTATCGACGCCGACGTCGTTGAGCATGACGCCCTTGGAGCCGTATTCGTCGCGTGCCTTGGTCAGGAACTCGTAAACCTCGTCATAGGTCTGGGGAACATTCAGTCCGAGGCCCTCAAGCCAGTCCAGGTTATACATGAGACCAGCGGTTGAAGGCTCACCGCCGGGCATGAGATAGTTGGCGGAAACGATCTTTCCCTCCGGGCTGAGAGTATACATCCAAAGGTCCTTATCCTGGTTAAGGGCATCCTTATAGGCAGAAAGCTCGTTGTCTATGTAGGGCATGAGGTCAATAACTATGTCCTGATCCACGGCGTCGTCAGCGCCGTTCTTATAATAGTTTTCAAAGCCCTTGATGAAATCGCCGTACTCCTGAGAGGCGATCATAATGTTGAAGGTATCGGAAACCTGAAGGAAAGAAATCGCGTTAAGCTCAAAATGGATATTTGTCGCTTCCTCCATGTACTGGAAGTTAATGATATCCTCTCCCGTCAGGCCATAGGGCATCGTAAACGGCTCCAGAGGATAGAGCATTTCGAAACTGACAGTCTCGTCCACGAGCGGGAGGCTGACCTCGGTCGGCTCGTCGGGAGTGTCCGCGGGGGCATCGGGTGTATCTGCGGGGGGCTGTGCCGGGGCATCTGTTGCCGGGTTGTCTGCGGGAGTATCGGACGGGGTCTCTCCTTTGCTTCCGCAGCCTGCGGCCATCGCGAGTATCATCACGACAGCGAGCAGAAGTGCAAGAATCTTTGTGAGTTTCATCTGTGATCTCCTTTCAACTTTCCGCATGTTCAGCGGTTTACACTCTGTCGGCATTCAACGTCGCTACTGTTCAATACCGTTGACTGAATTATATATTTCATATATCAGCATGTCAATGTTAAAAAATTTTTTGGTCATATTTACTATGCTCTTTATACTTTTTATACAATCCCGACAAATAAATTATACCCGTTATGCATAACTTTTTGTTTTTTTATCCATAACAGTAAAATGGCTCCGATTATAAAATCGAAGTCATTTTTTCATTCTGTCATTTTCAAAAATTCAGTCTCGTCTATGACCCGTATCCCAAGGTCGTTTGCCTTTTTCAGCTTTGATCCGGCGCTGTCTCCGGCAAGCACATAGTTGGTTTTTTTCGACACGGAAGAGGACGTTTTCCCGCCGAAGCTTTCGATAATTTCGCTTGCTTCGTCCCTCGTCATTGTGGGCAGAGTCCCGGTCAGAACGAAGGTCATTCCCAAGAACCGGTTGTCCCTGCTCTCTTCCCTGCTCTCAAAGCTTACTCCGGCATCTCTCAAAAGCTTTATCTGATGCCTTGACTGCGGGTTTTCAAACCACTCGGCGATATATCCCGCAGTGACGGGGCCGATATCCGGTATCTTTGTCAGTTCCTCTCTGGCTGCCAGCATCAGAGCATCCAGCGAATCATAATTCTGAGCCAGCACCTTTGCGGCTTTCTGTCCGACCTGCCTTATGCCGAAGGCACACAGAAGCCGCGCCAGTCCGCGATCCTTGCTGGCCCGTATGGCCGCGATCAGGTTTTCGGATGACTTTTTGCCCATCCGGTCAAGCGCCGCTACCGGCTCCGGTTCAAGATAATACAGATCGGCCGGAGAGGATATCAGACCGTTATCCGTCAGCGACTGAACGACCGAAATCCCAAGTCCCTCGATGTCCATCGCCTCACGGGAGGCAAAATGCGCTATATTCCGCAGTCTCTGCGCCGGACATTCAAGGCCCGTGCAGCGCATCGCCGCTCCGTCGGCGTCCCGTTCTACCGGTGAGCCGCACTCGGGACAGAATTCCGGCAGCTTATAGGGCACGGCCCCCTCGGGCCGTTTGCTCTTGATGACGTCCAGCACCTCCGGGATTATCTCCCCCGCCTTCTGTATCAGTACCGTATCACCTATGCGAATGTCAAGATTATCAATGAAATCCTGGTTGTGAAGCGTAGCGTTTGTGACCGTCGTACCGGCAAGACGTACGGGGCTCACGACCGCCTTCGGCGTCAGCACGCCCGTCCTTCCGACCTGCACAACAATGTCCTCGACGACGCTCTCCTTCTTTTCGGGCGGAAACTTATAGGCAACGGCCCAGCGCGGCGCTTTTGCCGTGCTTCCAAGCGTTTTCCGCTGGGCAAGGGAGTTGATCTTCACGACTGCACCGTCGATGTCAAACGGATATTTTTCTCTTCCGTCGCCTATCTCCGCAACGAAGCGGCAGCATTCATCCATATCTTTGGCCGGCAGATGCGGCACGACGTCAAAGCCCATGCTCTTCAGGGCCTCAAGCGTTTCATAATGTGTCTCGTACTCGCTCGACGCGGTCTGGATGTTGAAAACTATCAGATCCAGCCTGCGTTCGCGGGCAATGCGCGGGTCGAGCTGGCGCAGCGAGCCCGCGGCGGCGTTGCGCGGATTTGCAAGGAGCTTTTCGCCTTTTATCTCGCGGATGGAGTTGAGTTCCGCAAAAACGCCGCGGGACATATATACCTCTCCCCTGACGGTTATCTTATCAGGGGCATTTTTCAGTTTCTGCGGGAGCGAGCGTATGGTTTTCAGGTTTTCGGTCACATCCTCGCCCGTCACTCCGTCCCCTCTCGTTGCGCCGCGCACAAAAGAGCCGTTTTCATATTCCAGCGAGACCGAAAGTCCGTCGATCTTGGGCTCAACGACATACATATGCTCCCCGGACAGCGCCTCGTCCATTCTCTGGCCGAACGCGCGGAGCTCCTCATAGGAAAACACATCCGCAAGGCTCTCGAGCGGGACCTCATGCACAACGGGAGCGAACCCGTTTTTAACCGTTCCGCCGACCTTCTGTGTCGGTGAATCCGGAGTTATAAGCTCCGGGGCGGCGCTCTCAAGCTCTATCAGCCTGTTCATGAGCGCGTCGTATTCAAAGTCGGAGATCGTGGGGGCGTCGTCATCGTAATACGCTTTGCTGTGCCCGGCTATCGTCTTTCTGAGTTGTTCAATTTCCTGTCGAATATCCATCATCCAGCTCCAAGTTCAAATAAGTATCCGGCACAGCGCCGACTATCACGGTCTCCGCAACGAGGATCTCGCTTACGACCTGGGTCGAGAGCGTTTCCCACGGCATCAGAATATCAATATCAACAATTACCTCAAGTATTATCTGGTGCTTTGTCTGGTTTATCCCCGCAGAAACGATATCATTTCTGAAATCCGCGCGGGACGACGTCAGCATGATTATCTTCACGGGTATCTCCGGTCCGCGGCCAAGCAGCAGGCTTATCCCCGTCAGGTTTCCGGCCGGAACGCCAATATCGAGTCCGCCGTCTCTTGCGTTTTCGACAATGTCGCTGAGTATCTCCGCGGAAAGCGTATTGATCCGCGGCATATTGGAGGTTATCGCAGTTATCCGCCCCGCCTCATCCTTTTGCAGCGAGACAAAATAATCGTACTCAAACAATCCCTCGTCCATCATCTTTGCGACGGTATCGTTTATCTGAATGGTCACCATATCGCTGGCATCCGAAAGCGCCATTTCGCCTGAAACCTTTCTCAGATACAGGCTCATCGGCGTTATCGCCGCAGCCAGAAAGCAGACGATCAGTATCAGCATGACCGTCCGCTTCCTGCGCGGCGAAAAATACGACCGGCACCGTCTGAACCTCGGCATAGCTGTCACCTCTATACCGATTATATGCCCGGATTCACACCGTCATTTCATTTATCGCCGAAATAATGCCGTATTTTCCGAGTTCATACGTAAGGCCGCCCTGAAGATAGGCCAGATACGGCTCTTTGACCGGTCCGTCACAGCTGAGTTCGATCGACGAGCCCTGTATAAAGGTCCCTGCCGCCATTATGACCTCGCAGTCATATCCGGGCATCTGCCATGGCTCCGGCGTGACGTAAGCGTCCACGGGCGAGCCGCGCTGTATCCCGGCACAGAAACGACACAGGTTTTCGCGGCTTCCGAGCCGCACCATCTGTATTATATCCGAACGGGGCTCGAGCGCGGTGGGAGAGGTCGCATAACCAAGCGCCTCCAGCATTCCGGCGCAGAGACAGGCCGTTTTCAGCGCCTGCGCAACGGTGTGCGGCGCCATGATGAAGCCCTGTATCAAGGCGCGGCTGTTCCCCAGCGTTGCGCCGCATTCCCCGCCTATGCCCGGAGTCGTCAGCCGTGCCGCGGCCCTTTCCACCAGATCAGCGCGTCCCGCAACATATCCACCCATGGGAGCAAGTCCGCCGCCGGGGTTTTTTATCAGCGAGCCCGCCATCAGGTCGGCCCCGACCTCCGTCGGCTCGCGCGTCTCGCAGAATTCACCGTAGCAGTTGTCGCATATGACGGCCGCTCCGGGGTTCACCGTATGGACAAGCTCCGCTATCCGTCCGATCTCCCCAACCGACAGAGCGCGTCTGTCGCCGTAACCCCGCGAACGCTGAACGAGAACCGCGCCGATCTTCCCGTCGGCGGCAGCCTTCCCTATCGCGTCATAATCCGGGTCGCCGCCGGGCGTAAGCTCGAGCTGCTCATATCCGATCCCGTAGAATCTGAGAGAGCCATGTGCATTGCCTGAAATGCCTATCGCGGTCCTTATCGTGTCATAAGGCGCGCCGGTCACGGACAGGAGCGTCTGTCCCGGCGAGAGCGCGGCGAAAAGCGCCGCGCTTATCGCGTGCGTCCCATTCACAAAGCCCATGCGCACCAGGGCGCTCTCCGCTCCGAAAACGCGCGCAAATGCTCCATCCAGCAGTTCACGGCCCGCATCGTCGTAACCGTATCCGGTCGTCCCGGCAAAATGCATATCGCTGAGCCTCAGCTCTCTGTATGCTTCCGCCACCTTCGCCGTGTTGAACGCGGCGACCGCATCGATCTGCGCAAAGCGCTCTTTGAGTCTTGCTTCCGTCTCTTCCGCAAGCTTCAGAATTTCGGGTTTGATATTATCATACATTGTTCAAAAACATCTCCGCGAGTACAGGCATGGATTCAAAGTCCGCGATCTTTGCCACGGACACGGGGGAGTGGATATTGCGTATCGCGCAGGAAAGCGCCGCTACCGCCGTACCGCCGGTACCGCGCTGGATGACCGAAGCGTCCGTTCCGCCGGCTATGCGCTTTTTTGTCTGCCAGGCAATACCGTTCTCATCCGCAAGACGCGACAGAAGCGCCGTCAGCTCCCTGTTGTATATCGTTCCGCCGTCCATAAACGGTATGACCACGCCGTGGCCAAGCTCGCATATCTTTTTCCCTGCGCCGACTTCCGGCAGGTCCGCGGCGGTCGTTCCCTCGAGTATGAGCGCAACGTCCGGAGCTATCCCGAACGCCGCTGCCGAGGCGCCCCGGCAGCCGACCTCTTCCTGCACGGAGAACACGAACCATGTATCCGTCGGAAGCTCGCGCTCGAGCAACTTGAGCATTGCCGCACAGCCAACCCGGTCATCAAGAGCCTTGGCTTTCAGATATCCGTCGCCGAACTCACGGCATACGCCGTCGAACGAGACGGGAGCGCCAAGCCTGACAAGCTTTTCCGCCTGTTCCCTGCTTCCGGCGCCGATGTCGATATACATATCCTCGACTTTGGGAACGTTTTTTTCCTCTTCCTTGCTGACAAGGTGATAGGCCTTTATGCCCGTTATGCCGGGTATGTGCGCATCGCCGACAAACACCTTCTTGCCGATCAGTACGCGGCGGTCGATGCCGCCGACGCAGGCAAAGCGCAGATAGCCGTCATCCTCTATCCCCGTAACGATGAGTCCAACCTCGTCCATATGTGCGCAGAGCATCACGGTCTTTCCGCCGGACTTCTTTCCTTTTTTGAATGCCATTACATTCCCCATGCAGTCGGTTTTTACCTCGTCGGCAGAGACGGCCGCCGCCTTCATGATATATGTTCTGACCTCGTCCTCATATCCGGAAACACCGGAAAGCGAACAGAGCTTTTTGACTGTATCAAGCATATCTGGGACCCTCCCCATCCATGGAAATAATGAGTTCTGTAAGTACGTCAACGATCTGCTGCGCGTCCTTGACGCTGATCGTTTCGACCGGAGTGTGCATATATTTGAGCGGAAGCGATACGACCGCCGTCGCAACGCCGCCGCGGCTTATCTGCATCGGCCAGGCGTTTGTTCCGCTGTTGCCGCGGATGACCTCTGTCTGGCATTTAACGCCGATGCGTCCGGCAGCGGCAAACACCTCTCCCGTAAGTGCTCTGTTCATGTTCGGGCCGACACCTATGGCCGGGCCTCCCTCCATGTTCAGGATGCCGTTTTCCTTTGCATCGGGCGTCTTTCCGTGGGTAACGTCGATTGCCACCGCCCAATCGGGATCTGCGGAAAACACTCCCGCGGATGCTCCGCGGCAGCCAACCTCTTCCTGAGTGCTGAACATTGCGCAGACATCGACATTGAGATCTTTATCCTTCAGATTCTCCATTATCATGAGGATTATGGCCGCACAGGCGCGGTCGTCAAGCGCCTTGCCGCAGAGCTGGTTTTCTCCAAGCTCGAATATTTCGGCGTTGAACACCACCGGCGTTCCAAGCGGAACGAGTTTCTCGGCGTTTTCCTCGGAAAGTCCGGCGTTTATAAACAGCTTGTCTGCCTCTATCGATTTGTCCATATCCCCCGCCGAGAGGACATGGGGCGGCATCGTGTCGATAACGCCGTGCATGGGCGGCTCAGTCATAACGATGACCTCGCGCGCCGGCAGCATTCTCGGATCGACGCCGCCGAGCGTGCCGAAGCGAAGGAATCCCTTCTCATATCCGGTCACGATAAGGCCGATCTCGTCCATATGCGCGTCAAGAAGAATGGTTTTCGCGCCTTCTTTTCCGCATTTTCTGACGCCGAAAACATTGCCCATAACGTCAGTTTTTACCTCTCCGACAAGGCCGGTCAGCATTTCCGTGATCGCAGACCGGACGCTGTCCTCAAAGCCCGAAGGACCGTTCAGTCGGCTGAGGCTTTTGATCGTTTCTCTCAGTTCCATAGCTTACTCCAATTCATTTACCAGATTTTTGAACGTATTCCCGCGTTCAACAAAGTTTTTGAAATTATCAAAGGACGAACAGGCCGGGGAAAGCA
>CAKSXP010000044.1 GCA_934515035.1 uncultured Oscillospiraceae bacterium | reverse complement strand
GCCCCAGGACCAGCGCAACTCCGAACGGTCCGAACACACGATAAAAATTCGTCAGTCCGGCATTTCCGCTTCCGTAATTGCGCACATCCTTATGATACAGATATTTGGACACGATTATTGCGCCGTTCACTCCGCCTATCACATATGCCTCTATCGCTATCACTATAAGGAGAAAAACAGTCATCAGTCCTTATCTCCCTTCTGACGGACGACAAGGCGTATCGGCGTCCCCTCAAACCCGAAAACCGAGCGGATCTGGTTTTCAATATATCTCTGATACGAAAAATGGAAAAGCTCCGCGCTGTTGCAGAACACAACGAAGCACGGCGGCTTCACGCCGGTCTGCGTCATATAGTATATCTTGAGACGGCGGCCCTTGTCCGTCGGCGGCTGTACGCGCGCCTGTGCGTCCGCCAGGATGTCGTTCAGCATTCCCGTAGTGATGCGGGTCGCGCTCTGCTCGTGGACATAATTCACAAGCTCAAAAATGCGCTCCGTGCGCTGTCCGGTCATCGCGGAAATAAACAGCACCGGCGCATAGCTCATGAAGCTCAGGTCGCGTATGACATCCTTCCGCATTTTCTCCATGGTTCCGGTCTCCTTATCGACCAGATCCCATTTGTTCACAACGATGACGGAGGCTTTGCCCGCCTCGTGCGCAAGGCCGGCTATCTTGGTGTCCTGTTCGGTGACGCCCTCGCGCGCGTCGATCATTATAAGGCAGACGTCCGCACGCTCGATCGCCATCTGCGCACGCATGACGGAGAACTTCTCTATCCTGTCATCGACCTTTGAGCGGCGGCGGATACCCGCAGTATCTATGAAATTATATTTGCCGTACTTATTCTCAAAAGCCGTATCCACCGCGTCGCGGGTCGTTCCCGCAACATTGCTGACAATGACGCGCTTTTCGCCGAGAATGAGGTTCACAAGCGAGGATTTTCCGACATTGGGCTTGCCTATGACGGCAACATTTATGCGGTCGTCCTCCTCTTCCTCGTCCGTTTCCGGCGGGAAGGCGGCAACGCAGGCATCCAGCAAGTCCCCCGTTCCGTGCCCGTGCACCGCGGACAGCGCTATCGGGTCGCCGAGACCGAGACAGTAAAATTCATATATTCCCGGATCGGTCATTCCCGTAGAGTCCATCTTGTTCACGACGAGCACAACGGGTTTTTTCGAGCGTTTGAGCATCGAGGCGACTTCCTGGTCGGCAGCGGTAACGCCGGTCTTGATATCCGTCACAAGGACAATGACATCCGCAGCGGATATCGCTATGTTGGCCTGTTCGCGCATGAACAGAAGTATCTCGTTATCCGTTGACGGCTCAATACCGCCGGTATCGACTATATCGAATTTTCTTCCGTTCCAATCCGATTCTGCATATATTCTGTCGCGGGTCACGCCGGGCGTGTCCTCGACTATTGACAGCCGTTTGCCCGCCAGGCGGTTAAACAGCATTGATTTTCCGACATTAGGGCGGCCAACGATCGCCACCAGAGGTTTTGACATACTGCCTGCTCCCCTTTCTTTGATGGGTTATACTTATTATATTCCGCTGTCTCCGGCTCCATCCGGGGCGCCGGTATTTACGGCAGCACGCCGAAAGCGGCTTCGGCAAGCTCAGATCCTTACCGGCACGGAACCTTTGTTCAGTCCCGGACCTCACGCTCCGGCAGACGATTTTTGCCGCGGCCGGGCGATAAGGATCTCCGTCAGCCTAAACGGAAGCAGGGCGGGAAAACATTCCCCGCCCTGCTTCTTTGTTTCAGTTCTTAGCCTCGCTTACCTTGATGACCGAGCGACCATTGTATGTGCCGCAGGCCTTGCAGGCGCGATGGGGCAGATGGTACGCACCGCAGTTGGGGCACGCAACGATGCCGGGAGTTTCGAGCTTCCAGTGGGAAGAACGTCTCTTATCTCTTCTGGCCTTCGATACTTTACGCTTGGGGACCGCCATGATGACACCTCCTAATCAATAGCTGGTCAGACAGCTTCAGTTGTTATCTTCTATATTATCCAAAAGCTGTCCTAATACAGCCATTCTTGGATCAATTTCCGGCCCACATGAACACGGGCCATGGTTGAGGTTCGCCCCGCACCTCTCGCAGAGCCCCTTGCAGTCCTCTCTGCACAGCAGCTTTGCATCCATATTGAGGATGAAGCAGGTCCCCAGAACATCATCCAGGTCGAGCTCATTATTCTCAATAAGGAATATATCGGGGTTTTCCTCGTCCTCGAGCTCCGCGGCGAGCGGAACGTCGAGTTCAACGACTTTTTCCGTTTCGAACTGTTCGCCGCAGCGGTCGCAGACACAGAACATTTTTGCCCTGATCTCGCCCTGAAGGCTTAGCGCGCCGGCGTTATTGACAACGCGGCCCTCCGCATGCGGCGGAAAAACGAAACCGGTCACGGACGGAAAATACAGCCTGTCCGTTTCCAGATCGCAGGAAAACGGCGCGGATGCGCCGGGCATATCGATTATTTCATGAAGATCGAGTAACATGGCGCACCTCACACAGTCGCCTAGATATTATAGTTGAAAGAGTACCGCTTGTCAACAGGATTTTTCCCCTGTTTCAATGTGTTTCGGATGTATCCGGCAGGATATTGTTCCCGCCCGGATATTTTTCGCTATCCTTGTTATTTTATCACCCGAAAAGCGAATTGGCAAGTTGAAATATTATCGGACCTTATGATAAAATACACGTGGTGATCTGTTATGAAAGAACTGACTATAACCAGAAACGACGCCGGGCAGCGCCTTGACCGCTTTGTCGGCAAGGCCGTCCCTCTGCTGCCGGAGAGCCTGCTTCAGAAGTACATAAGGCTCAAGCGCATCAAGCTCAACGGCAAGGGCGCAAAGCGCGACACGCGCCTTGCGGCGGGAGACACGCTCCAGCTTTATATAAACGACGAGTTCTTTGAAAAGCCGCGTGAGGAAAACTCCTATCTCAAGGTCGGCGCCCCCCGGCTGGACATAGTATATGAGGATGAAAACATCCTGCTGGCGGATAAAAAACCCGGCGTTCTGTGCCACAGCGCGGGACAATGGGATTACAACACCCTCATCGCCAACATTCAGGCTCACGCATATCAAAGCGGCGACTGGGATCCGCGCGCGGAAAACGCCTTTGCCCCGGCGCTCTGCAACCGCATCGACCGAAACACCGGCGGCATCGTCATCGCCGCCAAAAACGCGGAGGCTCTGCGCATCATGAACGACAAGATCCGTGACCGCGAGATCGGCAAATACTATCTCTGCGCCGTTTTCGGCCGTCCTCGTCCCGCCGAGGGTCGGCTGGAGGGATATCTGTTCAAGGACGCGAAAAAAAATCAGGTCTATGTCAGCGAGCGCCCGGCGCCCGGCGCCAAGACCGCGGTGACGGAATACAAAACTCTCCGGACGCGCGGAGAGCTCTCGCTCGTTGAGTGCCGCCTTCTAACCGGACGCACCCACCAGATAAGAGCGCAGATGGCTCACGCCGGGCATCCCCTGCTCGGCGACGGAAAATACGGCTCCGAGCGCAGAAACAAAGCCTACGGAGAGAACGGTCAGGCTCTGTATTCCTATAAGCTCTCCTTTGATTTCCAGACGGACGCCGGTGTGCTGGAATACCTTAAAGGCCGCTGTTTTCAGGTTGAAACTGTTGATTTTGTCGAAAAGTATTTTAAGGGGTAAAATCTGATTGACTTTTGCAGATAATAACTGTATATTGATTCCGATAACTCAGGCTTATCAATTAAATCGTGAAAAGGGGGAGGATAATGTCCAAAGAGCTCATACGCCTGGCCGACTGCCTCATGGCGTTTGATGATGAGATAGTCCTTAATTCCATCAACCTTCATATCAATGACAAAGAATTCCTCACACTTCTTGGGCCCTCCGGCTGTGGAAAGACTACCACCCTTCGAATCATCGGTGGTTTTCAGAAACCCACGTCCGGAGATGTTCTGTTTGACGGTGTGAGGATTAATGATGTCCCGCCACACAAACGGAAGATCAATACGGTCTTCCAGAAATACGCGCTGTTCACCCACCTCAACGTTTTTGAGAACGTGGCTTTCGGACTGCGCATACGGAAGAAGGACGACAATGGCAAGCGCCTGCCCGCGCTCTCCGAAACGGAGATAAAGCGGCGCGTCGGCGAAGCCCTGGAACTGGTTAACCTTTCCGGTTACGAGAAACGCAGCGTGACCGCGCTCTCCGGCGGCCAGCAGCAGCGTATCGCGATCGCACGCGCGATCGTCAACCGTCCCCAGGTCCTGCTTCTGGATGAGCCTCTCGGCGCTCTCGACCTCAAGCTCCGCAAGGACATGCAGGTCGAGCTCAAGAAGATCCAGCAGCAGGTCGGGATCACTTTCGTATATGTCACCCATGACCAGGAGGAAGCTCTTACGATGAGCGACACCATCGTGGTCATGGACAAGGGCACCATCCAGCAGATCGGCAGCCCGACGGACATCTATAACGAACCGAAAAACGCTTTTGTCGCCGACTTTATCGGCGAGAGCAACATCATCGACGGCGTCATGGTCGAGGACCGCGTCGTCAAAATGTACGGGCGCAAATTTGCCTGTCTCGACAGCGGTTTTGCCCACAACGAGCCTGTCGACGTCGTTATAAGGCCCGAGGATATCGACATCGTCCCCGAGTCGGAAGGTCAGCTCACCGGCACCGTCACCGACGTCACCTTCAAGGGAGTCCATTATGATATCATCGTTGACTTCCACGGCTTCAAATGGCTCATACAGACAACGGACCACTCCCCCGTCGGCTCCCATATCGGGGTCAAGATCGACCCGGACGGCTTCCACATTATGAAAAAGAGCGAATATTCCGGAAAGTTCGGCGATTACAGCTCTTACAGCGCCGAGTATGACGAGCTCAACGCCGAGCCCTGCGACGAGTCGGAGGGCGGGGACGATGAGTAAAGTAAGATCCTTTTTCGCCCGAAACCGGTACAAAATATCCGCCTATCCCTATGTTCTGTGGATGGCGCTGTTCGTTGTCGTGCCGATCATACTCATCGTCGTCTACGCTTTCTCTAGCGCCGACGGAGCTTTCACGTTCAATAACTTTTCGCACATGATGGACTACGCCGGCGTTTTCGGGCGCAGCCTCTGGCTGGCTCTGATCGCCACCGTGCTCTGCCTCGTGATCGGATATCCCGTAGCATACGTGCTCAGCAGGTCCGGCCCCGGAATGCAGCGCATCTGCATGATGCTCATCATGCTGCCGATGTGGATGAACTTTCTTCTGCGCACCTATGCGTGGATGAGCCTTCTGGAAAACACCGGCCTTATAAACCGCTTTCTCCAGTCCATCGGCTTTTTCAGGCTCTGGAACGGCATTTTCGGAACTGATATCGAATATTTCGAAATGATAAACACCCAGGGCGCCGTTGTGCTCGGCATGGTATACAACTATCTGCCGTTCATGATACTGCCTATCTATTCCGTCATCGTAAAGATCGACAGGTCCGTGGTCGAGGCTGCTCAGGATCTCGGCGCAAACTCCGCGCGCGTTTTTCGCCGCGTCATATTCCCGCTGAGCCTTTCGGGCGTGGTTTCCGGCATAACGATGGTCTTTGTTCCCAGCGTCTCGACCTTCATAATATCCAAGCTGCTTGGCGGCGGCACGGAGATGCTGCTGGGTGACCTTATCGAAATGCAGTTTCTCGGCACCGCTTACAACCCGCATCTCGGCGCCGCGATCTCGCTCATCATGATGGTGATCGTCATCGTCTGCATGAGCATCATGAACAGATTCGGCGAAGGAGAGGAGGCGGCGACCATACTATGAAAAAAAACAAGTCCTCTTTCGGCGGCCGGCTTCTGCTGGCTCTGACCTTCCTGTTTCTCTATGCGCCTATCATCGTTCTGATCGTTTTCTCGTTCAACGACTCCAAAAGCCGCACCATCTGGTCGGGCTTCACCCTCGACTGGTATGCAAAGCTGGTGTCCAACGAAATGGTGCTGTCCTCGCTTTCGACAACGCTGCTCGTTTCGGTCATCTCCGCCGTCGTTGCAACGATAGTGGGAACGCTCGCGGCCATCGGCTTTTACAACATGCGTAAGCGCTGGCGCAATCCCCTTTTGATGATAAACAACATCCCGGTCATGAACGCCGACATAATAACAGGCGTCTCCCTGTCCCTGCTGTTCGTCTTTGCGGGAGGGCTGTTCGGGTTTCATCTGGGCTTCGGAACTCTTCTTATAGCTCACATAACCTTCAACATCCCATATGTCATCCTCTCGGTCATGCCCAAGCTGTACCAGCTCGACAAGAATTTGTTCGAGGCCGCACAGGACCTTGGCTGCACCTGGATGCAGGCGTTTATCAAGGTCATCATACCGGAGATATCGCCGGGCATCGTCAACGGCATGATAATCGCTTTCACGATGTCCATAGACGATTTTGTCATCAGCTATTTCACGGCCGGCAGTCAGGTCCAGACTCTTTCCATGACGATCTATGCCATGACAAGAAGAAGGGTCAGCCCGGAGATCAACGCCATCTCCACCCTGCTGTTCGTAACGGTGCTGGCGCTGCTCGTTATCATCAACCTCCGCGAGGCTTCACAGGAAAAGAAGGCGCGCCTCGCGGCAAAAAAACTGTCCGCTCAGCCTGACGGCGGAAAATGATCATCAAACGGAGGAAGCATATAAATTGAAAAGAATAATCTCCATCGTCGTTGCCGCAGTTCTCACCCTGTCCGTCCTCTCCGCCTGCGGAAGCAAGACGGACGACAGCAAGGGCGTCGTGAACGTCTACAACTGGGGCGAATATATCGATGAATCCCTGCTCAAGGAATTCACAGAGCAGACCGGCATCACCGTCAACTACCGCACCTATGAGAACAACGAGCAGATGTACTCCGTTCTCAAGCAGGGCGGCGCAAGCTATGACGTCGTCATTCCCTCGGACTACATGGTCAGCCGCCTTATCGACGAGGATATGCTCAGGCCGCTGAACTTCGACAACATCCCCAACTATTCCAACATTCTTGAGGAATACAAAAACGCCGAATACGACCCCACCAACGAATACAGCGTGCCCTACGCCGGAGGCGTTGTCGGCATCATCTACAACACCACTGTCGTGACCGGCACGGTAGATTCCTGGAGCACCATGTTCGATCCCGCATACAGCGGCCAGATACTCATGATCGACAACCCGCGCGACGCTATCGGCCTCGCTCTCAAGTACCTCGGTTATTCCCAGAACACCACAAATGCCGCCGAGATCGAAGAGGCTTACCAGGTCATCGCGGACGCAAAGGCCGCGGGCATATATCAGGGTCTCGTGATGGACGCCATTTTTGACAAGATGGAAAGCGGCGAGGCCGCCATCTCCACCTATTACGCCGGCGACTATCTCACCATGGTCGAGAATAATCCCGACCTCGCTTTTGTCATTCCCAAGGAGGGCTCGAACCGGTTCATGGACGCGATGTGCATCCTCAAAAACGCCGAAAACGTTGAGAATGCCGAAGCTTTCATCAACTTCATGTGCTCTGTCGATGCCGCCACCGCCAACGCGGAGTATATCGGCTATACCAGCGCCGTTGACGGCGTGCGCGAGAATCTCGCCCTCGAGCCGGAGTTTGACGCGATAATGTATCCCTCCGCGGAGGTCCTTGCAAACTGCGAGTATTTCATGAACCTGCCGCAGGATACACTCACCCTCTATGACGAGCTCTGGGTAAAGCTCAAATCTTGAGAACACAGGATAATTAGGCCATAATCAGGATACGGCGGCCGCCGTATCCTGATTTTTTGAGGTTAGAGCCATGACTGGTTTTATTAAAAAGAACAGGTTTGCCTGTTTCCTTCTTCTCGCGGGACTCATATGTTCGCTCATTCTCTGTGCCCGGCGGGCGGAACTGGAGGCCGGGAACCGGCTCGTCTGCGCCGTCATGACCGCGGAGGACGCCGAAGTTCTGAGCTATACCCCCGGTTCGCTCAGACTTTTTGACGGCGGAAACACCCTTGACGGCGCCGTTCTGCTTGTTGAGGACGAAAATCAATACAGCTATGTCCCGATGTCCGGAACTGAATACGAGCCCGGAAATTCCGTGCGCTGCTTCAAGCTGATCGAAAAATACGCCGCGCGCTACGCATACCTCGGTTATGACGGGGCTCAGGAGATCGAAAACATTCTCTACCGCGCGGTAACGGAGCGCAACATCCGCGTCGTCTGGCTCACGCCGTTTACGGACTCCCGGACCGGCAGCGTCATAACCGACGGAAAAGTTTATGAAGACGTCATACAGGGGCTCTCCGAGCGCATTTCCCCTCACGGGCTGACAATGTCGGACAGCGGTTTTTCCGTTTTTCCGGAATATGAGCCGAATAAATGGCTGCTCTGCGGAGCGCTGCTCGGTATTCTCGGCGCCGCGCTGCTGGTCATCGGCTCTGTTTTTGAAAACAGAAAGATAAGCAGCAGTACGGTTTTTCTGCTGTTCTGTGCCGGACTCACCTTTCTTATTCTGTTTATGAAGCCGCGCACCGCCGCCCCCGCTCTGGCCGCGGCCTGCCTGTTCCCCTGCCTTTCAATGCTGTCGGTCACCGTCCGCCTGAAGGCGACCGGCGGGGGCTCGCTCGGAAAAAAGCTTGCATCTTACTGCAAAACGATCCTGCCCGCGTTTTTTATCGCGCTGCTTGGCGGCCTTTTTGTCGCAGCCATGCAGTCCTCGAGCGAATACATGCTCTCCGTTGAGAATTTCCGCGGCGTCAAGCTCAGCCAGACAGTCCCCCTGTGTTTTGCGGCTGTCATTATCTATTTGAGGCTGTACGGCAGAGACGGCCTGAGGGACATCCTTTCCGGCAAAAAAACGCTTATCGCCCTGCTCGTGATCGCAGTTCTGGGCGTTCTGGCCGTTTTTCTGATGCGGACAGGCGATGGCCTGCTGTCCGTCGGAACGCTCGAGCAGCGGTTCCGCAACCTGCTGGAGCGTGTACTCATCACCCGCCCGAGGACAAAAGAGTTCATCGTCGCCTGGCCTTGTCTGGCTCTGGCCTGCGCGCTCGCCGCAGCAGGGGCCAAACGCTGGCTCTGGCCCTTTGCCCTCGTTTCAACGATCGGCTTTTCCTCCGTTGTAAACACCTTCTGCCATTCGCGCGCCCCCGTCTGGCTTTCCTGCGTGCGCAGCGTTCTGGGGCTTGCGGCCGGGCTGGCGATCGGTATGATCGTCATATGCATCGCGGATCTTTTCAGCCGCGAAAAAAACTGAACCACGCCTCCGGCGTGTCAGCACCGCCGGAACAAATAAGAAACAGCGAAGGGAGCGTCCCCTTCGCTGTTTCTTTACGGTCTGATAAATTCAGGCGTCCACCGCTCTCTGGTAGCAGTCGATGCAGTCCCGGATCCCCATCAGTTCCAGCGTTGCGATATAGTCATCCCATTCATCCTCCAGCAACATTTCGCCGGTGATGAACTTGACATAGCTCTCCTGAACATAGGTCATTATGTCCCCGTAACGGGAATTATAAAGCTCCGCGTCCTCCGGCGACATTGAAACGCTGCCATCTATCATCCATGAGCTGTCCATAGTCGTCCACAGGTCGATGGCGTCAAGGCTGTTCTGGTTGAAGCCATAGAACTGACGGCGCCAGTCGTATACATACGCTCCGCGAAACGCCGTGAACATGAACGCCTTGAATGATTCGCTGACTCCCGTCCACTGCTGGAATATCTCCTCGCAGTACTGGGGATCACCGTTTTCATCAAAGCGGTAGGTCTCGCCCTCATACCCGCCGTAGTTGAGAATATAATAGCCCTCATCGGAGAACCAGAAGTCGAAGTATTCCGCGATAAGCCCGGGATCCTCCGCCGTGGTCGTGATGCACACGGCTCCGCCGTGTATGCGCTCGTTGTTGAACGCAAGATGCGTCACATCGCCCTCCTGTTTGACCGGGTTGAGTATTCCCGCCAGCTCCCAATCCTCGTTCGGGGAAAAGTCGCGGTCGGTGGTCGCCCAGGAGCCTTCTCCGGAATAGCAGCCGACAGTTTCTATGAGGTCGCTGTACATTTGCATGTTCGTCATCTTTACCGTGACGAAATCCGGAGAGATGAGCCCCTCTCCGTACCAGTC
>CAKSXP010000043.1 GCA_934515035.1 uncultured Oscillospiraceae bacterium | reverse complement strand
CAGAAAATGCCTCGGTTGGCGTTCGCCTGCTGAGATATTCCATGATTTAGGTGTTGCACTTGCTTGACTTTCTGCCGTGAAATCGTTCTGACGGAAGAAATGATGTCATTTCTGCATCTGGAGCCTGAAATGCGGCTGCTGTCCATTCGCAGCAGCGACATTGCCTTTACCATGGGCGCGAAAGGGCCGCTGCTGGAAAAAGCGGCACATTTCGAGGGCGAGATACCGCTGTTTTGAAGGGAACACCACGGAAAACCGCGGCGATAAAAGCAGAGGGCGTTCGTTTTAACCAAAGGAGGTACTTCAAATGGAATATGTGCTCGAGACAAATGCGCTCAGTAAGCGCTACCGCAATTTCACGGCGCTGAATGGGCTGAATATGCACATCCCAAAGGGCTCGATATATGGCTTTGTCGGGAAAAACGGCGCAGGCAAAACAACGCTCATCCGCCTGATCTGCGGCTTACAGGAACCGTCGGGCGGAAGCTTCACGCTTTACGGCGTAAAGAACACAGACCCCGGAATCGAGCGCTGCCGCCGCAGAATGGGCGCGGTGGTAGAAACACCGTCGATTTATCCGGACATGACGGCAGAGGAGAATATCCGCCAACAGTATCTTGTGCTGGGTAAGCACCCGGCAGACGGCCCCGCGGAGCTGCTGCGTCTGGTCGGGCTGGACCGTACAGGGAAAAAGAAAGCAAAGAATTTCTCTCTCGGCATGCGTCAGAGGCTGGGGATAGCCGCCGCACTGGCGGGAGATCCGGACTTTCTGGTACTGGACGAGCCGGTCAACGGTCTTGATCCGCAGGGCATCATTGAAATGCGTGAACTGATCCTGAAGCTCAATCAGGAGCGCGGCATCACGGTCCTGATCTCCAGTCACATTCTTGACGAGCTTTCAAGACTTGTCACCCATTACGGCTTTATCGACGGCGGCCGCATGGTAAAAGAGATGAGCGCGGAGGAACTGGAAATGCGCTGCTGCAAATGCACTCGCGTGGAGGCAAACAGCAGCAGGGCGCTGGCGCGGGTGCTGGACCGTTTCGGCGTTGAATGGCGCATCGTAGACGATGCCAGGGTAGATGTTTTCGCCGATGTGCCAGTCACACAACTGGCCGTAGAAGCGCTGAAAGAAAACTGCGTGATCTACAGCATGAAAGAGCGGGATGAGAGTCTGGAGAGCTTTTATATGAATCTGATCGGAGGCGCGCATCATGCTTAAACTGCTTCGGGCCAACTTCTCCCGTCTGTGGAAAGATAAGGTGTTCCTGCTTTCCGCCGCGGTCATGCTGCTGATCGGAGCCGGCTCTCCGCTGATGCACTATTTTAACCACGATACGGAGTGGTCTTTGGATCTCAGCTTCTTTACCCACGTACTATTGGCGGCGGTGCTGTCGGCAGTCCTTTCGTCGATGTACATAGGCAGCGAATATGAGGGCGGGACCATGCGAAGCAAGCGGATCGCAGGGCATCGCCGCAGTGTGATCTATCTGGCGAATCTGATCGTCTGCATAACGGCGGGACTTCTTTTGTGCATCGTGCATATGATCCCGCTGGCCCTGCTCAGTTACCTGTTTGGCAGCTGGTTTACAGCCGCACCTCTCACCGTCCTGCTTTATATTGGGCTTGATTTTACTGTGATCGCCGCTTTTTCGGCGCTCTTCACAATGCTTGCCATGCTCTGGCAAAGTAAGTCCCATGCGGCTGCTGCCTGCATTCTGCTGAGCGCAGCTCTGCTGCTCTGGGGCGTGCAGATCACATCCTTGCTGAACGAGCCGGAGTATTTTCCCGGCTATACCTATGTGGATGAGAAAACCGGTACAGTGACAGAAGAACCCACAGTGAGGAATCCAAACTATCTCACGGGGACGAAGCGTCAGGTATATGAATTTTTGCAGGCTTTCACTCCGGGCGGTCAGGCGCTGCAAATCGCAAATATGGACACCGATACGCCGCAGCTTCTGGTGCTTTACAGCGGCGTTATCATATTGGCATCCACCTGCGGCGGCCTTCTAGCTTTCCGACGCAAAGATCTGAAGTAAGGAGCGGCTGAAGCCTGCACGCAGGGCCCTGGCCGGGGAAAAACCACGCCTGCACTCGTCAATCGATGGCAGACCCTTGACAGACAACCGCCCGGTAACTATAATTCAAGCAGCCGGGCGGCTGCTTTTGCGTCTGTGACGGCGCGGAAGGACCCGAAAAGATAATAACATTTAAACAAGAGAAGCCGGACGCTGAGACGCAGTGCTGATCGCAAAATCGATCATGCGCTGCGTCTTGCTTTTTTGAAAAGAAGAACGGAAAGGAAATACTTAAAAATGGAAAACAGTCGATTTGTAATAGAACGTGCGCGGGCGGAGGATGCCGCCGCGCTGTTGGAATATCTGAAGATCGTCGGTGGGGAGACGAACAATCTCAGCTTCGGCGCAGAGGGAGTGCCGCTCAGCAGAGAAGCGGAGGAAGCCTGTCTTGGTGAACAGTTCGGTTCGACGGATAACGTCCAGTACCTCGCCAAAGCGGATGGCGAGATCATAGGAACGGCCAGCCTGAACCGCAAATCCAGAAGGATGAGCCACCGGGGAGAGTTCGGAATAAGCCTGAAGAGAGCATGGTGGGGCAGCGGCGCCGGCTCCGCCCTGATGGAGGCGATACTCGCTTTCGCAAGGGAAAACGGCTTTGAGCAGCTGAACCTTGAGGTGCGCAGCGACAATGTCCGCGCGATCCGTCTTTATGAGAAATACGGCTTTCGGAAGCTGTGCACCTTTCCGGCGTTTTTCAGAATTGACGGAGAATATATTGACTTCGACCTGATGAATCTTGAATGGGAGAAAAGCGAATGAGTATTGTTCCGTATGTCATCGAACAGACCAGCAGGGGAGAGAGGAGCTACGACATCTTTTCCCGGCTGTTGTCTGACAGAATCATCTTTCTCGGCGAGGAAGTTACGGACGCATCGGCCAGTTCGATCGTTGCGCAGCTGCTGTTTCTGGAGGCGCAGGCCCCTGATAAGGACATTCAGTTCTATATCAACAGCCCGGGCGGATCGATCACTGCCGGGTTTGCGATCTATGATACCATGCAGTACATAAAGTGTGATGTGTCCACGATATGCACCGGGCTTGCAGCAAGCTTCGGAGCGTTTCTTCTTGCCGGGGGAACGAAGGGCAAGCGTATCGCGCTGCCGAATGCAGAGATCATGATCCACCAGCCGCTCATCGGAGGCGGCGGCGTGCGCGGCCCTGCCACGGATCTTCAGATCGTGTCCGAGCAGATGCGTAAAACCAGACAGCGGCTCAATCGTATCCTTGCCGAAAACACGGGAAGGACCGAGGACGAAATCGCCGCCGACACGGAGCGCGATAACTATATGTCGGCGCGGGAGGCTCTTGATTACGGCCTGATCGACAGGATCATCGACAGGAGATAAGAAATTGGAATGCATGAAACGCTATGAAAGCCAAGTGAGCGGGGGAGGTGCGCTGTGAAACCGGTCGTTGTTGACCCGAAAACCACAAGCCGCGCGGCGGCATTTGAACTCTGGATGGACGCGCCGAACCCGATGGTCACTTTTTTCAAAACTCTGGATGTGACGCCGCTGGTCAGACTGAGCCGCAGACGCGGATATAAGTTCAATATGCTGATGGACTATTGCATCGGGAAAGCGGCCAGCGAGATCAAAGAGTTCCGTATGCTCCCTGTGGGGCGCGAACTGCTGCAATTCGACAGCATCGCGGTCAATACCATCGTTATGAACAAGACCGGCGAGGTGAGTTCCTGCGATGTGCCGTTTTCCGCCGGCCTTGAGCGATTCAGCGCAGACTATCTGCGCCTGACACGGCAGACGGTGCAAACCTGTGAAAACCATGATCTGACGGACAGCATGGTGATCGGGACCTCCGCCATCGTGGACACCGAGCTCGACGGAGCTGTTGGCATGAACAGCGGCGTCTTCAATAATCCGTTTATCATCTGGGGCAAATACCGCAGGGAGGGCTTCAGAACGACGCTCAAACTCTCGTTTCAGTTCCACCACACGCAGATGGACGGTGCGCACGCGGGGCGATTCTTACAGCGGCTTCAGGAAGTCATCAGAGATATTTCCGCAGAACGACGGTCCTTGATTTCCGCATCAACCGATGATATTGTATATACACCTGTGCATGAAAACGAGGCGAAGCGGGCGCGTGGCCTGTCCGCCATTTATCCAAAGGAGTAAGCAAATATATGAACGAGAACTGGAAGTTTTCTGATATCCCCTATACCCGCCCGGATGTGGACGCTCTCCAGACGCGGTATGACGATCTGACCCGCCGGGCCGAGACAGCTGCCTGCCCGGACGAACTGCTGCAGGTGGTCCGGGAGCGGGACGCCCTCCAGCAGGAGGTGTGCCTGTGCCAGAGCATTGCCACCATCCGCACTTTTCACGATGTGACGGATGAGTTCTATCAGACTGAATATCAGGAGACGCTGCCCCGGCTGGAGACTCTGGACAGTCAGACTCTGGCTATGGCGATCGTGGAGAGCCCCTATGCCACGGCGGTGGACGAGGCATTCGGGCCGCAGCTGCGCCGCCTGCTGGAGCTGGACAACCGGCTCCACGCCCGTGGAAAGGACCTTCAGGCCCACATTTCCCAGCTCTCGGCCCGATATCAGCAGCTTGTGGCCTCTGCCAGATATCAGGTTGGGGGAGAGAGTCTCAGCGGAGGACAGCTGCGCGCCGCTATGGCAAGTCCTGACCGGGACCTCCGACGGGCTGCGTTCGAGGCCCAGCAGCAAACGGTGCTGGAGCAGGCCGATGAGCTTGAAAAGCTCCTGCGGGAGCTGGTCAGCGCGCGGAATGAGCTTGCCCGTGCCAATGGCTTTGACAGCTTTGCCGGCTACGGAGACCTTGCCCATCAGCGGCTGGGATATGGCCGGGCGGAACTGGACGAGTTCTGCCGTCAGGTGCAGACCCACATCGTTCCGCTGTATCTGCGCCTTCAGGAGGAGCAGCGCCTGCGTCTTGGCGTGGACGTGCTGAGACCCTACGACCGGGCACTGGTGTTCCCGGAGGGCAATGCCGTTCCGGTGGCGGCAGATGAACTGTCCCGGGCTGCGTATCGGATGTATCACGCTCTCAGTCCCGAGGCAGGGGAGTTCTTTGACGAGATGGTCCATCATGAGCTGCTGGATGTGGCCGGTTCGCCCAACAAAATAGCCGGCATGGGCTTCTGCGATATGCTGGGCGATCCGTACAGGATGCCCTTTATCTTTGCCAACTGCGACGGCACCGCGGGAGACGTTACGGTATACACCCACGAGCTGGGCCACGGGCTTCAGGGATATCTCTCCGCCCGCTGCCAGCCTGTGATGGATTATGTGGGGCTCAGTCCCGATCTGGCGGAGGTCCATTCAAAGACCATGGAGCTGTTTGCTCAGCCCTATGCGGAGGGTTTCTTCGGGGACCATGCCGCACAGTTCCTGACGGAGCATCGTTATGATTTCATCAAGGAGCTGTGCGCCTTCTGCTCCATCCATACCTTTGAAACCTGGCTCTATGAGCACCCGGAAGCGCCTCTGGAGGAGTGGGCGGCGGAGTCCGACCGCATCGACAAGTCCTTCGGCCGCAATCATAATAACGAACCGTGGCGGCAGCAGGTGCTCTCCGGCTGTGACCTCTTTACCAACATGCCGCTGTATATGTTCCCGCGCTATGTTGTCAGCTATGCGCTGTCCATTGTATGCGCCGAGCAGCTGAAAGCCGCCTACGATTCCGATCCTGTGGACGGATGGGCGCGGTATCACGCCCTGTGCGCCTCCGGCGGCAGTAAGCGTTATGCCGAGACGCTGGCGGACGCGAGAATTCGCCTGCCATATGCCCCCGGAGTGGTAGAAAGTCTCGCACAAGACCTGACGCGTCAGTTCTGGGGTTGAGAAGAGTCATTTTTCCGCCGGAATTCAAGATATACACAGAATCGGTCTTGCCATTACTTAGCAGAAAGCGCCGCTGGTCGAGCGTATGCGGGAGACGGAATACCCCCATAAAAGAATGAGCATATGGCTGCGAACGGGGGCTCAGAAGCGTTTGAATCACCTTGAAGCGGCCGCAACCGCGGGTTGCTTGTATCCGGGCCTGCTTCGTGTTAGAATCAGAACAAGGAGATGATAGGATTGGATACAAAGGATATTTTGATGCAGCTCAGAAAAGAAAGCGGGCTGTCGCAGGAAGAACTGGCAGAGCGGGTCTTTGTGACCCGGCAGGCGGTCTCGCGCTGGGAAAACGGCGAAACAATGCCCGGAACAGACTCATTGAAGCTGCTGTCAAAGGTGTTTGACGTCTCTATCAACACACTGCTCGGAAGCCCGAGACAGCTGGTCTGTCAGTGCTGCGGGATGCCGTTGGAAGAGACGTTTATCAGCAGGGAGCCGGACGGCTCATTCAATGAAGAATACTGCAAATGGTGCTATGCCGGCGGAGAGTTCAAGTATGGCAGCAAGGAAGAACTGATCGACTTCTGTGTGGAACACATGTCAAGCGACGCCTGGCCGAAGGAACAGGTCAGGACGCACATGAATGCCGTGGTGCCGGAACTGAGGCACTGGAAAAAATGATCCCGGCGGGCATATTTCCCCGGCATGACCGCTCTTGACAACCTATCGGTCGGTAGTTATAATGATACGGCAAACATGCTCATGACAGGGGGGCGCTGACCGGATGACGGAAAAAGGCGGCACAAAGCAGGAGATACTGGAGGCAGCGCTGGAACTGTTCTCGGTCCAGGGCTATGAAGCCACGTCGATCTCGCGCATCGCAGATGCGGTCGGCATCCGCAAGGCTTCCATGTACAGCCATTTTGCAAGCAAGCAGGAAATTCTGGATGCACTGGTGCGGGAGACTATGGAGCGATACGATAAGCACTCCATTTTTGCACAGGCGGATTGGGATGACCCTGAGTTTACAAAGGATAAGGAGAACCTGTCCCTCGAGACGGCTGAACAGATGATACTGGGGCATGTGCGTTATATACTGCACGATCCTCAGATCAGCAAAGCCAGAAAAATGCTGACCATTGAGCAATTCCGCAATCCGGAGCTGAAGTCGCTGCAAACGCGGCAGACCTACACGGATGTGATGAACTTCTTTTCCGGCCTTGTGCGCTTTCTTATCAGCCGGGGAAAACTGACAGACAGTGACCCGGAGATCATGGCCGCCCAGCTGTGTCTGCCTGTTTCCGTCTGGATAAACCTCTGTGACCGGGAACCGGAGCGCGAGGGAGAGGCGACGGAACTGATCGAACGCCACATCCGGCAGTTCTTCGCAATATACGGCACAGGCGGCTTGCAGAGGGAAAGCCGGAACGGGGACGCGCTGTGAGAGCGCTGCCGCTGCTCTTTCCATGTCCTTTTTCTGTTATCGTCGTTAAAAGGGGAATGTCATTATGAATAATAATGAATTGAACGGATATGAATGGCTGGACGGATATCTGCGCTCAAAAAAGGGTGCTGTCAGTGACTTCAAGCCCGAGTGGGGTTGGCAGCGCTATCTTGTCGGGGGAAAGATGTTTGCCGCAGTCTGCCGCCCGGGCCCGGAGCACAAGGGCTATGACGGCAGGGAACTGGTCACGCTCAAATGCGAGCCGCTGCTCGCTGAAGCGCTCAGGCGGGAATATCCCGACGTGATACCCGGCTTTTACATGGACAAGAGAAACTGGAACTCGGTGTTTCTGGACGGAGAGCTGCCTGAGGATGTGCTGCGGGATCTCTGCGACAGATCGTATGAGCTGGTTTTCGGGAAACTGACAAAAAAGCTCCGGCGTGAGATAGAAGAACGGGAAACCGGCTGACGGGGTTCCGGAAAGTTAAAGTATAAATCGGATACAGACGCGGTATTTTGCCGCATACAGCGAAACGGCGCCTTCATGCTTTGAAGGCGCCGTTTCGCTGTACCATCGGCTGACAAGAGCAGACAGGGTCCGGCGGGCAATTTATTTGACACCGATTTTACAAAAGAAATCTTTTGAATTTTACAATCGATGGGTATTCTTTAGGCATAAGGAGCAGAAAATCCAAGATAAAAAAGACAAAAGGAGAATCAATTATCATGAAAAAGACCATTTCTCTTGTACTTGCCGCAATGCTGATAGTTACAGCGCTTGCCGGCTGCGGGCAGTCCGGCGGGAACGCCGCGGACAAGACTCCGGTGCCGAACGATCAGCCCACCGCCGCCGTTACCGACAATGCTGGTGAAACAAAAACCGTCAGCGGCACTGTTTCGACCGACGGTTCCACCTCCATGGAGAAGGTCATCGGCGCGCTTGGCGAAGCCTTTATGAGCGCGAACTCTGATGTCACATTCACCTATAACCCGACCGGCTCCGGTTCCGGTATCCAGGCCGTTCAGGAAGGACGCTGCGATATCGGTCTTTCCAGCCGCAGCCTGAAGGATGAGGAGAAGGCGAACGGCCTGACCGAGACCGTCCTTGCCTATGACGGCATCGCCATCATCGTAAGCCCCGAAAACCCCGTAAACGATCTGAGCCTTGAACAGATAGCGGCTATATACACCGGCGAGATCACCAACTGGAGCGAAGTCGGAGGCGATGATGCAGAGATCGTTCTGATCGGCCGCGAAGCCGGCAGCGGAACACGCGATGGCTTTGAAAACATTACCGGTACCACCGACGCCTGCCAGTACCGCCAGGAGCTCACTTCGACCGGCGACGTTATCACGACGGTCGCATCCAACCCCTACGCAATAGGCTATGCATCTCTCGCTTCCATCAAGGATACCGTGAAGGCCCTTTCCGTGGACGGCGTGGTCCCCACTGAGGACACCGTGAAGGACGGCTCCTATGCTGTACAGCGTCCCTTCGTTCTGGCAACGAGGACCGGCGAGCCTCTCAGCACCGCTGCTCAGGCGTTCTTCGACTTCGCTGTTTCCCCCGATGCATATGATATTCTCACCGGCGCAGGCGTTGTGCCCGCCAACTGAGCGTAAATCTGAGACCGGCGGCCGGATCACTCCGGCCGCCTCCGTGAAAGGGTGAAACACATGAAGCGTAAACGGCTCTTCGAGAATATTGTCCACGGTATCTTTCTCACCCTGGGGCTCATCACCGTGGGATGCGTGCTGATAATAACGGTGTACCTGATCGCCTCGGGCATTCCCGCCATCCGGGAGATCGGACTCGGGAAGTTCCTTTTCGGAAAGGTCTGGGACCCGACCAACAAGACCACCGGCGCGGAGTACGGCATATTGCCTTTTATCCTGACAAGCGTTTACGGTACTGCCGGGGCTGTCCTGCTGGGTGTGCCGGTCGGATTTCTGACCGCGGTATATCTGGCCAAGGCGGCGCCTAAAAAGTTGAAGGCGGTCATAGAGACCGCCGTCAGTCTGCTGTCAGGCATTCCGTCGGTCGTTTACGGCCTTGTGGGAATGCTTATCCTTGTACCGGGCATTCGAAGGATATTCCATGTGCCGGACGGAGCCAGCCTGCTGGCGGCCATCATCGTGCTGGCTATTATCGTGCTGCCGTCCATCATCAAGGTCTCGATGACCGCGCTGGAGGCTGTGCCGAAGGAGTATGAGGATGCATCCCTGGCGCTGGGCGCAACTCCGGTGGAGACATGGTTCCGTGTTTCCGTTCCGGCCGCCAGAAGCGGTATCGCCGCCGCGGTGGTGCTGGGCGTCGGACGCGCGATCGGCGAAGCCATGGCCGTCATGATGGTGGCGGGCAATGTGGCCAATATGCCCTCTCTGTTCCAGAGCGTCCGCTTTCTGACAACGGCTGTCGCCAGCGAAATGTCCTATTCCAGCCCGGGCAGCCTGCACCGTCAGGCGCTGTTCTCCATCGCGCTGGTGCTCTTCCTGTTCATCATGCTCATTAATGCGACACTGAACTACTTTTTCAAGCGGAATAAGGAGAAATGATCATGCTGGAACAAAAACTGTCTGTCCGACGCAGAGCGTATGTTGGGCTGATGCGCGTTCTTATGTGGATCTGCACGGCTTTGACATGTGCCCTTGTGATATTCCTTATAGTCTATGTGCTCTGGCGGGGACTGCCCAACATAACCTGGGAGTTTTTGTCCACCAGACCGAGTTACCTGTCCGGAACGA
>CAKSXP010000042.1 GCA_934515035.1 uncultured Oscillospiraceae bacterium | reverse complement strand
GATGTGGATATTCTGGGGAATGGTGTGCAATTACAATATTGAAGGGAAGAATTCTCAGGATGAATAAAAAAGGCAAAAAAACGCTTGCCGCGCTTATTGCGGCGGCGGTCATAATAATCGCGGCGCTCGTGATCACAGCGGTGGCCGGCAGCGGGAAAGACACGCCGAAAACGCCGAAGGATACCGGTTCCGATATCGTAACGCAGGAAATGCTTGACGAGTTCATGCGCCAGGCGGAGGAGGAAAACAGTGATTAACGGCATTTTTGACACCCACGCGCACTATGACGACCATGCGTTTGACCCCGACCGCGAAGAGGTCATCCGTGCGCTTACGGATTCCGGCATAGCGTATGTCATGAATCCCGGCTGCGACAGGGAAAGCTCCGAGGCGGCTGTTGGTTTTGCCGGGAGCTTTGACCATTTTTATGCCGGCGTCGGCTGGCATCCCGAGAACGCTGAAGCTTTCGACGAAAACAGTCCCGGACTGATAAGAGCATGGGCTCTAAACAAAAAGGTCGTTGCCATAGGTGAGATCGGACTGGATTATCACTATGACGACGGAGCGCCAGCGGAGGTACAGAAACGGGTGATGGCGCGGCAGATGGAGCTTGCGCGGGAGCTGGGGCTTCCCGTATCCGTCCACGACCGCGACGCACATGCCGACACGATGGAGATGATAGCGTCGTTTCCGGGGGTGCGCGGCGTTGTCCACTGCTATTCCGGCAGCGCGGAGATGGCAAAGGAGATCGTGAAGCGCGGCTGGTATCTCGGCTTTACGGGCGCGATCACGTTCAAGAACGCGCGGCGCGCGCTGGAGTCCATTGCCGTCTGCCCGAACGACCGTATCGTAGTTGAGACCGATTCGCCGTATCTTGCGCCGGTGCCCAACCGGGGCAAGCGCTGTGACTCCCGTTATCTGCCTCTGGTGATCGAAAAGATCGCGGAGGTCAAGGGCCTTGACGCACAGGCCGTTGCGGACATGACCCGGGAGAACGGAAAGAGATTGTATAATATTAAATAGGTATAAGTCCCGTTCCATGAAGGAACGGGACTTATTTTGTTCTATGCCGTAAAAAGGATGTTAACCCTTGATCTCGATGACCTGAAGCTGGGAAGCGGTATAATCTGTTTCGCTGGTGATGGTCTCGGTTATGCGTGCGACAGTCGCCTGACTCAGTCCCTCCGCCGGCGCGGGGACCGCGACCGTCACTCCGTCGTCGGAAATGAAAACAACGCAGTCTGCAAAGTCCTTTGCGATGAGCAGGTTTTCGATCTGGCTCTCCTGCATCGACCATGCGGCCATAACGGATATCTCATCCATTGCCGAGTCGATGACCTCCTGAGATGCTGTCTCGGCCGAGGCGGCGGTCTCCAGCAGGCTCAGCGCCTCATCGCGCGACTGCTGGCGCGTCAGGCGTGCCTGGGCAAAGTAATCCGAAACGGATACATCATCGCCCCCGGATGTCCCGGACGTCAACTCGTCCTCGAGCGAAGCGGCGTATTCCGCGTTCGCGGCAGCCATTGCGGCGTCTTCGGCGGCTACCATTGCCTCATCGGCCTCGCCCCACTCTTTGTTATACGACCAGTTCAGATAAACGGCAGCGCAAACAAACAGCAGCACGGTTATGATGACGATGTTTCTTTTAAGGTTTTTCATTGCTTTCCTCCTTAATTTTATTCCATATCCAGTATCGTTATTTTGTCGCTGCCAAGTCCTGTGAACGACGCAACAGCCTTTGTAAGAGCCAGTCTCACCTCCGCTTTCTCTGCGCCCTCGCACACGACGACGGCGCCAAGATACTCGGCGCTCCGCGCATAGAGCTCAACGGCCTGTTCCTGTCCGCTGCCCATGGATATGACCGCAAGCTCGTCGCCGTTTTCGGCGAAAACATGCTCGCCCGTGGCGGAGACGGACAGCAGGACCCGGACTTTACCCGCGCCGTTTATGAGCGAGAGCGTCTGTTCGAGCCGTTCCTGCTCCGCGGCAATGTCGAAGACCGGAGCGGCCGGGGAGCTTTCGTCCGCGCCGGAGCCGGAATTTCGCGGCAGCAGAAGCAGCAGAGCCAGAGCCGCCAGAAGCACGGGGATCAGATATTTGCTTTTTGTGATCTTGGTGAAATCAAGCTTCATCATCGTTCCAGTACTGCCTTTCTTCCGGTATGCCGAGTTCGCTTTCGATAACGGGCGCGAGCACCGTTTTTGCCCGCTCCGGGCCGGATATATGAGCCTCCGTGGGATACCAGACTCCGCCGCCGCCCCATTCGACTCCGACGGTGACGGAGGACAGCGCAAGTCCCTGTTCGGTGGCTTTGTCAGAAATATATGCCGCGTATTCCCGCTCTATGACCGATCTTGTCAGGCTGCTGTAAGCCTCGTCCGCCATGGCGTTTATATCCTCGGCCTGCACCCGGTATTCGGCCAGACTTTCGCTGTATGAGCGAAAGTCGAACTCCACCACGGGACTTATCAGCGCCAGCGCGAGAACAACGCCGCACACGATGCGCAGCGCATCGCGCACCCGGCCCTTTGGGCAGAGATACATTGCGCAGCAGCACAGAAGCGAAGCTCCCGCGACCGTGCGTATCCAATCCGAAACTGCGGCGCTCATGCTCCAGTCACCGCCTTCATGAACGAAATGAGGGAGAAAAACATCATGATCGCGCCGGCTCCGACCAGCGACAGTACCATTCCGAAGGCCGTGCCGATGCCGCTTATCAGGCCGGAGAGGCGTCCGTCGGCAAAGGCGCAGGACAGGCCGCCCGCCGCCTTATACAGCAGGTACTGTATCCCGAGCTTTACAAAGGGCGCGGCACAGACGCACAGAACGCAGATCATGCCGAAAACGCCGACGGCATTTCTTAAAAGTCCGGCGCCGACCACGACCGTACCGGCGGCGTCCGATATTATGCTGCCGACAACGGGAAGCAGCGTGGACATCGTTGTCTTTGCAACGCGGGTCGCGACCGCGTCCGCCGAGCCGGAGATGACGCCGGTTATGCTCAGATATCCGGCAAAGGTGATGACCAGTATCGTCATGGAGGTCACGCACAGCCACTTGAGCAGCGAGGCCGTTCCGGCCAGAGCGCCGTTTCCCATCGCGGCGTTTGCGATTATCAGCGCAACATAGGCATAGATGAGCGGCATTATGACGTTTTGCGATACGCTCATAAGGATGTCCATAAACAGGGTGACGGCAGCGTATTTTGCCGCGGCGGAGCTGACCGCGCCGGAGGCGGAGGCGGCAGCGGCGAGACTGGGCATCAGGATGCGCGAGAAGTCCGTCAGAGAGGCCAGCATTTCCGTGCCCAGACCGAACAGCGAATTCATGTCGCCGACGGCGACGGCCGAAACGGCGAGCGTGCCGCCGAGAGGGACGAGGTCGGGAACAGACCCCTGATACATCGTGCCCGCCATGGCGCAGAGAAGCACCACGATAACTATGATGACCGCGCTGTGCGCGGCCTTTTTCACATGGGCGGAAAAGCCGGCGGTTATGTTGTCCCAGAGCTTTGAGAGCAGCCCCTCCGGCGCGAGCGCGTCGGTGACGGATATATCCCCGAGGATCTCGCCGACCTGCGGCGGGGCTTCGGCCTCGACCGAACCGATGCCGAAAGCATCGGCCTCCTCCCGGCTGACCGCATAGGCGGAGGAGGGAAGGAAGAGAAGGAGAAAAAGGAAAACGGCCGTCAGGCGATACGCTCTATCATGGAGATGAGCGAGCGAAAAAGCGGCAGCGCCGTGCACAGTGCGGCGGCACAGCCCACGAGTTCCAGAGCGGAAGCCGCGGCGGATTGTCCCGCGTCCTTGCAGAGATCGCAGCCCAGCCTCGTTATGCAGCCCAGCCCTATGCACTTGATCACCGGAGAGACGATGGCGCTGCTCAGGCCCGAGGTCGAGCAGGCAAGCTCTATCAGCTCCATCACGTTTTCCAGCAGCGAAAAAGCCAGCGCCGTCACGCCCGCGGCGAGCACGATGGACAGCAGAAGGGAAAACTCGGGATTGCTCTTTTTTATGACCAGCGCAAGAACGCAGCCGGCCGCGGCGACGGCCGCCGCGCGTGTAAGAATCTCCATGGCTCATAGTCCGAAAAGCGACTTGATAAGCGAAAACAGGTCGCTTATCTCCTGCACAACGATCACCAGAACGCAGACGAGCCCGGCGAGCGTTACCATCAGGGCCTGCTCGTCCCGGCCCGACCGGGAGAGCAGGATGTTCAGAACGGCGACAAGTATGCCTATCGCCGCGACTTTGAAAACGAGATCAACTTCCATGATTTTTTCTCCGACAAAACAGATATAGTTGAATTAATGGTATCTTAAAAAGATAACAGCTATATTGCCAACACGGCGATCATGAATCCAAGAGTCAGCCCCAGACCTGCATACAATCTGCCGTTTTTGCGGTATTCGGCGGCGGCCGCGCGTTCAAAGGTCTCAAAGCGGGTCATGCAGGCGTCTATTTCGCGGCACTGTGACTGCGCGTCATAGCGCCCCAGCGTCGTTCCGAGTCGTTCCAGAGCCGCGCGCTCCTCGTCTCTCAGAGGCAGGACGGAAACGGACTTGCGCCATATTTCCGCAAAGCCGAGCGTGTCGATGACGGGCATGAGCATATCGAGATTTGAAAACAGCTCGCGCGAAATGCCGGCGGCGCTCTGCGAAAGCGTTTTTGCAAGCTCCGGCATGGGCGTCTGCCTCTGCCCGATCTCGCTTTTCATAAGCTCCAGGCCTGTCAGAATATCCGCAAGCTGTGCCGTGCGGTTTTTCAGGGACAGGACCTTGCCGACGCCGCAGAGCGAGGAACAGACTATGATCACAAGCGCGCACAGCCCCCTCATGTGAGGGCCTCCACGTCATATGTGCGCGAGCGTCCCCGGTTATGTATCATGACCGCGTGCGTAAATATGCCCTGCTCGAGCAGACGGCGGTAAAGCGGCCTCGTCCCGAGGTCGGACAGCGCCGAGGCGTGCGCGGAGGCGAGAATGCCGACGCCGCAGTTTGCCGCCGTGATGCAGGCTTCCACATCCCCTGGCGCGGTTATTTCGTCCAGCGCGAGTATCTGGGGGGACATTGAGCGTATGAGCATAACGGCGCTCACGGCCTTTATGCCTCCGGTCAGCACATCCGTGCAGGGGCCTACGTCGAACCGGGGCACGCCCTCGCATACAGCCGCGACCTCGCCACGTTCATCGGCAAGACAGACCCGGTGCCCGTCCTCGGACAGACGGCGTATCAGCTCGCGCAGGAGCGTCGTTTTGCCCCCGCCGGGCGGAGAAATGAGAAGCACGGAGGGAAACGGAGAGTGCGGCAGCCTGTCATATACGCCGTCCGCCGCGCCGAAGCACTGGCGGGGGATGCGTATGGACAGCGAGGAGAAGTCCCTTATGGTTTTGACCGAATCGCCCTGACACACCGCGCTTCCGCAGACGCCGACGCGGCAGCCTGTCCGGGTTGTGACAAAGCCGGAACGAAGGTTTTCGTAGGCCGAGTGGAGAGAGGCACCCGTTGCCCTCTCGAGAACGGTGTGCAGATCGGAAACGCTGACCGGGCGGTTCGGGAGCATGGTGTGCTCGCCGTCCGGCAGCAGCACGGAAGCATCGCGCCCCGCGCGCAGGCGAAATTCTTCCGCAAGCCCCGACCATTGCCTTTCCATCTGCTTTGCGCGCGATCTCAGCTCGTCCGGAAGCACCGCTGCCGCGTCTGTATAGCCAGTCTGTGTCAATCCATATCAGCCTCCCTTCGCTTCAGTGAATCATACGGAGAAGCGGCGGCAAATATTCCATGCAAAATCTTAAGCGCTGGACCGGGACGTCGCTGTCCAGATATTTGAAAAATGACTGTTGACATTTTTTTATAAAAGGAGTATTATTACAAAAGTCGTTTGCACGCGAACAATTTAGGTGCAAAATATTTTAGTGCAAATTTATTTTTTGCCGAAAGGGGGCAATATTTTAAAATGCATGAATGTCACTTCGATCCAAAAGAGCCGAAATGGCTTTACCGTGATCTGAAGCGTATGCATGAACTGGCGACATCCTCGGTCTTTATGGAACAGGGCCTGAATATCGGCCAGCCTCTGCTGTTGTTCGTTCTGGAGGCGCAGAGCGACAATGGTATCAATCCGACTCAGCGGGATCTTGCCGACGAGCTGAATCTTTCCCCGACCACGGTCACAATGTCGATCAAGTCGCTTGAACGGCAGGGCTATGTGAAAAAATTCTCGGACGCGTCGGACATGAGAAAGAACCGCATCGAGATAACCGGCAAGGGCCGCGAGATCGCAAAGAGCTGCCGCCGGGCTCTTGACAAGGTCGATGAGGGAATGTACCTTGGATTTTCCGACGATGAGATCGCGCTTATTTCGTCGTTTTTCGTGCGCATGACAGAGAACCTCAGAAAACTCACAGAAAGTGCAAACAAAGCGCAGAAGGAGGCCCCAACTTGCTGAAGTTAATCACTCAAAACGCAAAAGGATACATTAAATCCATCATATTGACTCCGACGCTGATATTGATCGAGACCATAATCGGACTGATACTGCCCTCGATCATGTCAAACATCGTCGATATCGGAGTCAAAAATTCCGACAAGGGATATATTTTACAGTGCGGCGTGCTGATGGTCGTGCTGACGCTTGTTTCCGCCGTGTGCAGTTTCGCCAGCGCGTATCATGCCGCAACAGCGTCAAACGGCGTCGGTTCGAATCTTCGCGTCAGAATGTTCCACCATATGCAGAAGTTCTCGTTTGCAGACGTTGACAGATTCTCTGCCGCGTCCCTGATAACGAGGACGACATCCGACGTCCGCTCACTCCAGATGGCGGTGCAGATGGGACTGCGCGTTCTGTTTCAGGCGCCCTGCCAGCTCATAGTGGCGCTGGTGATAGTTTTCTGCTACAGCTGGAAGCTTGCGATCATATACCTTGTCGCGATCCCCGTGCTGCTGGGATTTATCGCCGTTCTCCAGGGCGTTGTCCATCATCTGTTCATGCTTGTTCAGGAGAAGCTGGATGACCTCAACTCGACCATACAGGAAAACCTGATAGCGATCCGCGTTGTCAAGTCCTTTGTCCGCGGCGACTATGAACGCAAAAAGTTTGCAAAAGCGAATGATAACCTTATAAAAGCGAATATCCGCGCCGTGTCCAAGATAATACTTATGAACCCCGTGACGACGGTTATAATCAACGTCGTCGCTATTCTGATCTACTGGTTCGGCGGACGCATGGTCGGTTACGGGACCCTGCTCGAGGGCGAGCTGCTGGCCATAATAACCTATATGGCCCAGATCATGGGCAGCATTCTGATGTTCTCCATGGTCATGATGCAGTACACCCGCTCCCAGGCCTGCGCCACCCGTATTCAGGAGGTGCTGGACGCCGTTCCCGACATCCAGGAGAAGGAAAACCCCGTGTCCGTCGCCACGGACGAGCGCCGCGGCGAAGTCGAGTTCCGCGGCGTCAGCTTCAAGTATTCCGCAACGGGAACCGGAGAAAAGGTGCTGCACGATATAAGCTTCAAGGCGGAGCCCGGCGAGACCGTCGCCGTCATCGGCGGAACGGGCAGCGGCAAATCCTCGCTTGTAAACCTTATACCGCGCTTCTATGACGTTATGGACGGCCAGGTGCTCGTGGACGGCGTCGATGTGCGCGACTATGACATTGAGAATCTGCGCGACCATATTGGAATGGTGCTTCAGAAAAATCTGCTGTTCTCCGGCTCCATACGTGAAAACATGCGCTGGGGTAAGGAGGACGCGACGGACGAAGAGATCTGGGCGGCGCTCCGCTGTGCCCAGGCGGAGGACTTTGTCAGGGCGATGCCCAACGGACTTGACACCGACATCCTTCAGGGCGGCGTCAATGTTTCCGGCGGACAGAAACAGCGCCTGTGCATTGCCCGCGCGATAATCAAGCATCCGTCGATACTCATAATGGATGACTCTACCAGCGCCGTCGATTCCGACACGGAATCCCGCATCAGAGGGTCGTTTGACGCCGAACTGGGACGCTGCACGGTGTTTATCATCGCACAGCGCATAAGCTCCGTGGTTTCTGCGGATAAGATAATTGTCCTTGATGAGGGCGGGATCGAAGCTATCGGAACTCATGCCGAGCTTATGAAAAACAGCCCGGTGTATCAGGAGATATATTATTCTCAGCAGGAGGGGGTGCTTGGCAATGCTTAAAGAGACCGAAAGAGTCGTGCCGAAGGACAATATCTTCAAGTGCCTCAAGCGCATAAGCAGGAGCATGGTGGACACGATCGACGACAACAGCGACGAACTCTATAAGAACCGCGGCGGTCCCGGACCGGGAAGAGACTACCGCAAGCCCAAGGATATTAAGGGAACGCTGCTGCGCATACTTGGATATGCCGTCAGGAACAAGCTGCTGTTCGTGGGCATACTTCTGCTGATGGCCCTTGCCTCCGTGCTGTCGCTTGCCGCTTCCTATCTGATGAAGCCGATAATCGACGATTTCATAATTCCACAGATAACCGCGGAGACAAAGGACTTTACCGCGCTCGGGATACAGCTTCTCAAGCTGCTGGGCATTTATCTTATCTCCGCCGCAGCGACATATATCCAGAGCCGTGCGCTTATAAACCTCGCGCAGAGGGCTGTCGGCAATATCCGCCGCGATCTGTTTTCAAAGCTTCAGGATCTGCCGATCACGTTCTTTGACGCACACACCCACGGCGAGATCATGAGCCGCTTCACAAACGATGCCGATAACGTCCAGATGGCGCTCGAGCAGGGCATGACACAGGTACTCAGCGGCATAATCACGTTTGTCGGCACTGTGATACTGATGTTCGTCATAAGCTGGAAGCTGTGCATCGTGACCTTCATTGTCGTTGCGATCTCCATGGTCGTCGTAAACAAGCTTGGCTCCTTCAGCAAGATCATGTTCAAAAAACAGCAGGCTGCGCTTGGCCGTATGAACGGATATATCGAGGAGATGACGGACGGCCTGAAGGTCGTCAAGGCCTTTAACTATGAGCAGCGCGCGATCGACGAATTCGACCGGCTGGACGAGGAATACCGCGAAAACGCCATAATGGCAAACTTTCTCGGCATGATGCCGATGCCCATACTCGGGGCGCTTATGAACCTGTGCTATGCGGTGACGGCGGCGATAGGCGGTGCCATGGTCATGACCGGCACATTCACGATCGGCTCGCTCGGAGTTTTCCTCAACTACACAAGGCAGATATCGATGCCGCTGAACATGATATCCAACCAGATAGTCAACCTCATGAGCGCCGTTGCCGGCGCGGAGCGCGTATTCTCGATCATAGACGCCGACCCGGAGACGGACGAAGGCAGGGTAACGCTTGTCACCGCCGTGCTCGGCGAGGACGGCGCGCTGACCGAGACCGGAGACGGACGGCGCACGGGCAAATGGGCGTGGAAGATCCCGAATGACGACGGCAGCGTTGAATACCGCGAGGTCAGGGGAGACGTCCGCCTGAACGACGTTCACTTCAGCTATGTTCCCGGCAAGCCCGTTCTCAAGGGCATATCGGTTTTTGCAAAGCCGGGACAGAAGATCGCCTTCGTCGGCAGCACCGGCGCGGGCAAGACGACCATCACGAACCTGATAAACCGATTCTATGAGATCGACAGCGGAACTATCGCCTTTGACGGTATCGACATAAGGGATATCCACAAGGCCGGTCTCCGCCGCAGCCTTGGCATAGTCCTTCAGGACACCAACCTGTTCACGGGAACCGTTATGGACAACATCCGCTACGGCAAGCTTGACGCAACGGACGAGGAGTGCATCGAGGCGGCAAAGAGCGCAAACGCGCACGGCTTCATCTCCCGTCTGCCGGACGGATATAACACGTGGATAACAGGAAACGGCGGCAACCTCAGTCAGGGCCAGCGGCAGTTGCTTGCGATCGCGAGAACGGCGGTTGCAAAGCACCCTGTTATGATACTTGACGAGGCTACCAGCTCCATCGACACCAGAACCGAGAAGCTGATCGAAAAGGGCCTTGACGCGCTTATGGAAAACAAGACGGTTTTCGTTATAGCGCACAGACTGTCCACGGTGCGAAACTCGAAGGCTATCGCGGTCATCGAGCACGGCGAAATAATCGAAAAGGGCAGCCACGAGGATCTGCTTGCGCTGCACGGCCGGTACTATATGC
>CAKSXP010000041.1 GCA_934515035.1 uncultured Oscillospiraceae bacterium | reverse complement strand
CGGCGGAGCGGGGCTCGCAGCCTGCAAAGCCCGCCGCGATCAGAAGCAGGTCACAGGGAATGACGCGTTCGCTGTCCGGGCTCTCGACCATGGTAAGACGTCCGTTTTCGTCCGTCACGGGGTCGGAGCTTATGATCCTCAGCGCGCAGACGCGCCCGGTGTCATCCGCGATTATCTCTTTGATGGTCGTCCGGTACATGCGGGGATCGTGTCCGAACACGGCGATGGCCTCCTCCTGCCCGTAATCGACCTTTGAATTGGAGGAAGCGGAGGGCCTTGGCCAACAGCCTTTGCCGGCAGAGTCCTCCTGTCTGGGCTTGCGCACGAGCTGGAGGACGGAATCGCAGCCCTGACGGATAACGGTGCCGACGCAGTCGTTTCCCGTATCGCCGCCGCCGACGATGACAACGTTCCGCCCTTTGGCAGACTCCATGTCCTCCGAGACTCTGTCCAGAAGAGACCTTACGGAATCCGTCAGAAAATCGACGGCGAAGCGGACGCCGGAAATGCCGTCCCAGCCGGCTTCAAGCTGTCTGGGCTGTCTTGCGCCGCAGCAGAGGATAACGGCGTCGTATTCATCGAGCACCGAACCGGCGTCGATATTAACGCCGACGTCCGCGCCCAGCTCAAAGGCGACGCCCTCCTCCCGCATGAGCTTTATGCGGCGCTCAACGATATCCTTTTCGAGCTTCATGTTGGGAATGCCGTACATCAGAAGTCCGCCTGCCCTGTCGTCTCGTTCAAAGACGGTTACCGAGTGCCCGCGCCTGTTGAGCTGATCCGCGGCCGCGAGCCCCGCCGGGCCGGAGCCGATGACAGCAACAGTCTTTCCGCTGCGCACGGCGGGCGGGCGGGGCGTTATGCTGCCCGTGCGGAAGCCCTCTTCGATAATGGCAAGCTCGTTTTCACGGATAGTAACGGGGTCGTCATAAAGTCCGCAGGTGCATGCGCTCTCGCACAGCGCGGGGCAGACCCTGCCCGTAAACTCCGGAAAGTTGTTGGTCTTGCACAGCCTTGCCAGCGCCTGGTCCCAGTTTCCGCGGTATATCTCGTCGTTCCACTCGGGGATCAGATTGTGCAGGGGACAGCCGATGAAGGCGGAGCCGAGCGCCGTTCCGGACTGGCAGAACGGAACGCCGCAGTTCATGCAGCGGGCGCCCTGCTCCTGACGTGCGTCCCTGTCCATTTCCTCGTGAAACTCGCGGAAGTCCGCCACACGCTCGAGCGGAGCGGCCGCGGGGTTCGTGATACGCTTATATTCCAGAAATCCGGTTTTCATGCCCATTAAAGCCACTCTCCTCTCATGCGTTCCGGCAAAGGTGGAACGCGTCAAGCTTTGCCTGCTCGGAGGGAACGCCCTTTTCCTCCAGCGCGGCGATAGCCGTCAGCATCTTCTGATATTCGTTGGGAACGATCTTCTTGAACAGCGGCAGGTATTTGTCCAGATCGGCGAGTATCTCCCGCCCCAGCTCGGAGCCGGTGGCCGCGATATGCGCCTCGATGAGCCGCCGGAGCTCCTCTTTGTCGTGGCACTGGGTTATCTCGCTCATGGTGACCATCTGTTTGTTCAGCCGCAGATAGAAGTCGCGGTTTTCGTCGAGAACGTATGCTATGCCGCCGCTCATACCGGCCGCGAAGTTCTTGCCGGTCTGTCCGAGAACGACGACGCAGCCGCCCGTCATATATTCGCAGCCGTGGTCGCCGCAGCCCTCGACAACGGCGACGGCGCCGGAGTTGCGGACGCAGAAGCGCTCGCCGGCTACACCGCTTATGAAGGCCTGACCGCCGGTCGCGCCGTAGAGAGCGACGTTTCCGATGACGATGTTGTCTCTGGCGCTGAACCTGCTGCGCCGGTCGGGCGCGACAATCAGCTTGCCGCCGGAGAGCCCCTTGCCGAAGTAGTCGTTGCTGTCGCCGGTCAGCTTCAGCGTCAGGCCCTTCGGCACGAACGCGCCGAAGGACTGACCCGCGCTGCCCGTGCAGTTGACGATATAGGTATCGTCGCCGAGACTGCCGCCAAACCGGCGGGTGATCTCGGAGCCGAGTATCGTGCCGACGGCGCGGTTCGTGCTCGAAACGGTGACGGAGCAGGCGTGCGCCCGGCGTTTCCTGAAGCTGGGTTCAAACTCGGGGATGAGAGTTCCCACGTCAAGCGTTTTTTCAAGCCCGAAGCAGTATGCGTCCTTCGGGTCGCAGGTGACGGGCAGGGGACCGCCCCCGAGGACGGGGGAAAGGTCTATGGTATCGGCTCTGGCCGTGGTTTTCATCTTCCTGACGCGGAGCTTGTCGGTGCGGCCCACCAGCTCGTTCACGGAGCGGACGCCGAGCTTCGCCATGATCTCGCGAAGCTCCTCCGCGACGAAGAGCATGAAGTTCATGACATTTTCCGGCTTGCCGCAGAAGCGCGCGCGAAGCTCCGGGTTCTGCGTTGCAATGCCGACGGGGCAGGTGTCGAGATTGCACACGCGCATCATCAGGCAGCCCATGGCGACCAGCGGAGCCGAGGCAAAGCCGAACTCCTCTGCGCCGAGCATACAGGCGATGGCAACGTCGCGCCCGGTCATCAGCTTGCCGTCTGTCTCGAGGCGGACTCTGGAGCGCAGACCGTTTCGAACGAGAGTCTGGTGCGCTTCGGACAGGCCGAGCTCCCAGGGCAGGCCCGCGTTCTGGATCGAGCTTTTCGGGGCGGCCCCGGTGCCGCCGTCGTAGCCGGAGATGAGTATGACCTGGGCTCCCGCCTTGGCGACGCCCGCGGCAACGGTGCCGACCCCGGCCTCGGAGACGAGCTTGACGGAGATATCCGCGGCTCTGTTTGCGTTTTTCAGGTCGAAGATGAGCTGCGCCAGATCTTCGATCGAATATATGTCGTGATGGGGCGGCGGAGAGATGAGCGCCACGCCGGGCGTGGAATAGCGCGTTTTTGCTATCCAGGGATATACCTTGCTTCCCGGCAGATGTCCGCCCTCTCCGGGCTTTGCGCCCTGCGCCATCTTGATCTGTATCTCCTTCGCAGAGCACAGGTATGCGCTGGTGACGCCGAAGCGGCCGGAGGCGACCTGCTTTATGGCGCTGTTTTTGTCCGTTCCGAATCTGGCGGGATCCTCGCCGCCCTCGCCGGAGTTGGACTTTCCACCGAGACGGTTCATGGCGACGGCCATGCAGGTGTGCGCCTCCTCGGATATGGAGCCGTAGGACATGGCGCCTGTCTTGAAGCGCTTTACGATCTCGCTTGCGGGCTCGACCTCTTCGAGAGGAACTCCGCCGTTTTCGTCAAAGACAAATTCGAGCAGGCCGCGCAGCGTGTGGGGACTGCGTTCGTCGTCGACCATGGCGGAATATTCCCTGAAGCGCGCATAGGAACCGGTGTGGGTCGCCTCGCGCAGGGCCAGTATCGTCCGCGGGTCATACATGTGCGATTCGGTGTTGTCACCGCTGCGGAGCTTGTGCGCGCCTGCGCTGTCGAGCGTCGTATCAACGCCGAGACCGAGCGGGTCGAAGGCGTGGCTGTGACGCCATTCAACGCCCTCGCCGATCTCCTCAAGGCCGATCCCCTCCACGGGGCTGACGGTGTTTGTAAAGTATTTGCTGATGACGTCGCGGCGGATGCCGACGGCCTCGAATATCTGCGCGGACTGATAGGACTGGAGGGTCGAGATGCCCATTTTGGAGGCGATCTTGACGATGCCGTGGAGTATCGCGCTGTTGTAATCCGTGATGGCGGTGTAATAATCCTTGTCGAGCATGCCGCGGTCGATGAGTTCGGTTATGCATTCCTGCGCCAGATAGGGGTTTATGGCGCGCGCGCCGTAACCGAGCAGCGTTGCAAAATGGTGCACATCGCGCGGCTCCGCGCTCTCGAGGATGATGGAAACGGCGGTGCGCTTCTTTGTCCGGACAAGGTATTGCTCGATCGCGGAGACCGCCAGCAGGGACGGTATCGCAACATGGTTTTCGTCAACGCCGCGGTCGGAGAGGATTATGATGTTGGAGCCGCTGCGGTATGCGCGGTCGCAGTCGACAAACAGTTTGTCGAGCGCTTTTTCCAGCGAGGTGTTTTTGTAATAAAGCAGGGAGACGGTCCCGACCCGGAAGCCGGGGCGGTCTATCTCGCGTATCTTCATGAGATCGACGCTCGTGAGTATCGGGTTGTTGATCTGTAAGACATTGCAGTTGTCCGCTTTCTCGATCAGCAGGTTGCCGTCGCAGCCGGCATAGACCGTCGTGTCGGTAACGACTTCCTCGCGTATGGCGTCGATAGGCGGGTTCGTGACCTGCGCGAAGAGCTGCTTGAAATAGCTGAACAGAGGCTGGTGCTTGTCGGAGAGAACGGCCAGCGGAATGTCGGCGCCCATGGCCGCAGTCGGCTCGGAGCCCGTTTCCGCCATGGGAAGGATGGCGTTCGTTATGTCCTCGTAGGTATAGCCGAAGGCCTTGTAGAGCCTGTCGCGCTCCGTCTGGCTGTATTTTGGTATCCTGTGGTTCGGTATCTTGAGCTCGGAAAGCTGAACAAGGTGTCCGTCGAGCCATTCGCCGTAGGGCTGGCGTCCGGCGTAATATTCCTTGCATTCCTCGTCCGAGATAACGCGCTTCTGCACCGTGTCCACAAGGAGCATCTTTCCGGGCCGGAGCCTGGATTTGCGGACGATGTTTTCGGGCGGAATGTCGAGCACGCCGACCTCGGAGGAGAGGATGAGCCTGTTGTCGTTCGTTATGTAGTATCTGGCGGGCCGGAGCCCGTTGCGGTCGAGCACCGCTCCGACGACGTCGCCGTCGGAGAAGAGGATGGCCGCAGGGCCGTCCCAGGGCTCCATCATGGTCGAGTAATAACGGTAGAGATCGCGCTTTTTCCGGCTGATGCCCGCGTCGTTTTTCCAGGGCTCGGGGATGAGTATCATGACGGCCAGCGGCAGGGGCATACCGTTCATCACAAGAAACTCCAGCGTGTTGTCCAGCATCGCGGAGTCGGAACCGGACTGGGAGATGACGGGCAGTATCTTATCCATGTCCGCGTCGAGAACGGAGGAGTGCATCGTCTCCTCTCTGGCCAGCATCCGGTCAACATTGCCGCGTATGGTGTTGATCTCGCCGTTATGCAGAATGAAGCGGTTCGGGTGCGCTCTCTCCCAGCTGGGTGTGGTGTTGGTGGAGAAGCGGGAATGGACCAGAGCTATCGCGCTGACGAAGTCTTCGTCCTGAAGATCGGGATAGAACCGGCGCAGCTGGTGGACGAGAAACATCCCCTTATATACGATCGTCCTCGAGGAAAACGAGGCGACATAGGTGTTGTCGTTGCTCTGTTCAAACACGCGGCGTATGACATACAGCCTGCGGTCGAAGGCAAGCCCCTTTGCGACCCTGGCCGGACGGCGGACAAAACACTGGTATATGCAGGGCATGGAGGCCTTTGCCTTTTCGCCGAGCACGTCCGCATCCGCGGGCACCTTGCGCCAGGCGAGAAATTCAACGCCCTCTTTGGCACAGATGACCTCAAACATCTTCTGGGCCTGACGCCGGGCGAGGATATCCTGCGGGAAGAAGAACATGCCGACGCCGTAGTCCCGCTCCCCGCCGAGGTCTATGCCGAGATCACCGCCGGCTTTGACGAAAAACCGGTGGGGGATCTGGAGCATGATGCCGACGCCGTCGCCGATCTCCCCGGTGGCGTCCTTGCCGGCGCGGTGCTCCAGCTTTTCGACTATCGAGAGAGCGTCGCTGACGACGCTGTGGCTCCGGGTACCGTCTATGTTTATGACGGCGCCGATGCCGCAGGCGTCATGCTCGAACTGAGGACTGTACAGTGTCTGTTCGCTTGACTGGTTCATTTTGGGGTGCTCCTTTCAGTTTCCGCTGCCTCCGTAGTTGGAGAGCACGCGCGCGGAGGGGTCATTGACGTCGCAGCCCTCCCATTCGCGGTTCGGCATCCAGAAATCGGCGATCATTTCCGCCTGCCCCGGATAATACTGCTCGAACAGCTCACGGTAAAGCAGGGACTCTTTCGTAAATGGCCGGGCGTAGGTGTATTTTGCGCGCAGCCGCTCAAATTCTTCGTCTGTGTAGCGGGTCTCGGCATAGGCCTTCAGATCGTCCACCATGGAATGACCGACGGCATCGCTGAAAGCCGCCTTTTCACGCATGAGTATGCTCTCCGGCAGCCAGTCGCCCTCAAAGGCGCGGCGCAGCAGATATTTGCCCTTGCCATAGCTGTTGACCTTCATCGCCGGGTCGAGAGACATGACATAGCCGGCAAAGTCAAGGTCGCCGAAGGGCACGCGCGCCTCGAGAGAGTTGACGGAGATGCAGCGGTCGGCGCGGAGAACGTCGTACATGTGCAGCTCACGCACGCGCTTTTCGGCCTCTTTCTGGAAGGCCTCGGGCGATGGGGCAAAGTCGGTGTATTTATAGCCGAAAAGCTCGTCGGAGATCTCTCCCGTCAGGATGACGCGCAGATCGGTGTTCTCGTGTATATATTTGCAGACAAGATACATGCCGATGGAGGCGCGTATCGTCGTTATATCCCAGGTGCCAAGGAGCGCGACGACCTCGGGCAGAGCCTTGAGAACATCGCTTTCCGTTATGATGACCTCCGTGTGGTCGGAGTGGATGTATTCCGCGACCTGCTTTGCGTATTTAAGGTCGATAGCGTCCGTGCTCATGCCGATAGCGAAGGTTTTTACCGGCTTGTCGGATAGCCTTGCCGCGACTGCGCAGACAAGGGAGGAGTCCAGCCCGCCGGAGAGAAGAAAGCCGATGGGAGCGTCGGCGTCAAGCCGCTTTTCGATCCCGGCGATCAGCTTCTCGCGTATTTTGCGGCAGGCTGTGTCAAGATCGTCGGGGGACACGGCGGAAACGCTGCTGATGTCGCGGTAGCAGACAAATTCCCCGTCCCTGTAATAGTGCCCGGGCGGGAAGGGCATTACCCTGCCGCAGAGCGGGACAAGGTTTTTCGCCTCGCTGGCGAAGAGGATGCCGCCCATGCCGTCATATCCGTAGTACAGCGGGCGGATGCCGAACGGGTCGCGCGCGGCGATAAGTCCGCCGCTCTCCCCGTCGTAAATGATAAGCGCAAACTCGGCGTCCAGCTTTTCAAACATGCCGGTGCCGTATTCCTCATAGAGAGGCAGCAGCAGCTCGCAGTCCGAGCCGCTTTCAAAGCTGTATCCCTTTTCCTCCAGCTCCCGCTTCAGGCGGCGGAAGCCGTATATCTCTCCGTTGCAGACGACCATGCGCCCGCCGAGCCGGAACGGCTGCATCCCGGCCTCGGAAAGGCCCATGATGGCGAGCCGGTGGAAACCGAGAAATCCCGTGCCGGTGTCTGCGATCCTTGACATATCCGGGCCACGGGAGACGGTTTTTTCAAAACCGAATCTGAATTCTTCCAAACTGAGTGCGGTACCGCAATAACCCATGATTGAACACATTTGAGATTACCTCCGAAAAAAGTTATGTGCACAGCTCGTGACAGGACGAGCTGCGCAGACTCGCGGTACCACCTATCTTATCTCCGAAGAGATCTCTTTGGTTTCCGGTTAACGCCCGGAATACGGCGCACCTACTGACGGAGAAGCTTCCGCGTTCAGATAGCAGCTCTTGAGTGTTCTTCACACGGGGCCCGCCGCGCGGCTCTCACCTTTTCCGAGCTCTCTGTAAGCGGGCTGATCCGTGTTACTTTTCTCAGTCATTGCTTTTATATCTGTTTATTCCACATCCTGGAGCGCGTCATAGCCCTCCTCGCCGGTGCGGATCTTGACGACGTTCTCAACGTCGTAGACAAAGATCTTGCCGTCGCCGATGTGTCCGGTATAGAGGACCTTTTTCGCGGTCGCGATGACCTGCGAAACGGGGACCTTGCTGACGACGATATCGACCTGGATCTTTGGAAGCAGCGTCGCCTCGACCGCGACGCCTCTGTAATACTCGAGCTTGCCTTTCTGTGCGCCGCAGCCCATGACGTGGGATACGGTCATGCCGGTTATGCCTATGGCCATCATGGCGTTCTTGAGAGCCTCCAGCCGGGATTCCTTGCAGATGATCTCGACCTTGGTCATCTTCGGCGTGCCGGGGGCCTGTCTGTCGCGTACCGGAACGGCCGTTACCTCAACGGCGATATCAGCGGGAACGCTTTCGCCCACGATGACGACGCCGTCCTCAAGAATGGGCTCGGGGGAGAAGGCGAAGCCGGCGTAAGCGCTGGGCAGACCGTGTTCGGAGGCGTCGAGGCCTTCGACCTCTTCCTCGCGGGATACGCGCAGTCCAACGGTCTTTTTGATGAGCAGGAAAGCGAGTGTGATGGTAACGGCAGTCCAGGCGAGGACGGAAACTGTGCCGATGCACTGAAGCCCGAGAAGCTCGAAGCCGCCGCCGTAGAACAGTCCGACGAGCCTTTCGCCGGAGGCGTTCGCTATCGAATAGCCGGGCGCCGAGTCGGTGGCGAAGAGGCCCACGGCAAGAGTGCCCCAGATGCCGTTGAGAAGGTGGACCGCGACCGCGCCGACGGGGTCGTCAATGCGGAGCTTGTAGTCCAGAAGCCAGACGCCGAAGCACACGAGCAGTCCGGCGACGATGCCGATCACGATAGCGCCCAGACAGTTGGTGACGTCGCAGGACGCGGTGATGGCGACAAGACCGGCAAGAGACGCGTTCAGACACATGGAGACATCGGGTTTGCCGTATTTCACCCATGTGAAGATCATGCACGTCACGGTCGCCAGAGCCGGGGATACCGTGGTGGTAAGGAAGATGGAGCCGAGCTGTTCAACGGAGGTCGCCGCGGCACCGTTGAAGCCATACCAGCCGAGCCAGAGGATGAACACGCCGAGACAGGCGAGCGGGAGACTGTGTCCCGGAAAGCTGCCGACCCTGATGGAGCCGTCGAGCTGTTTGGTGAACTTGCCGATGCGGGGGCCGAGCATCTTTGCGCCGATCAGGGCGCAGAGACCGCCGACCATGTGAATAGCGCAGGAGCCGGCAAAGTCGTGGAACCCGATATGGGCCAGCCAGCCGCCGCCCCATATCCAGTGCGCTTCGATCGGATAGATAAGCGCGGAAATGACGGCGGAATAGATGCAGTAGGAAAGGAACTTTGTGCGCTCCGCCATGGATCCGGAAACGATCGTGGCGGCCGTGGCGCAGAAAATGAGGTTGAATACGAAAGAGGAAAAGTTGAAGTTTTCATAAGCCGTGAAAATGTCGAAGCCGGGCTTGCCGATGAGACCGACGAGGTCCTCCCCCATGAGCAGGCTGAAGCCGATCAGAATGAAAACGACGGTCCCGATGCAGAAGTCCATCAGGTTTTTCATAAGGATATTGCCGGTGTTCTTCGGCCTGGTGAAGCCCGCCTCGCACATTGCAAAGCCTGCCTGCATCCAGAAAACGAGGGCCGCGCCGATCAGGAACCATACGGAAAACACTTCGCCCGATACCGCTTCCAACACGGTGGATTCTGTCATGATATGTACCTCCCTTTAAAAGTTGCCGGAAATTGCCGGGTCCGCTTATTTACCGGACGCTGAAAAGCAGCTCGCCGTAGGACGGATAGGGCCATGCGGCGCTGTCCGCGATCATTTCCATCTCGTCCGCGGGGATACGGAGAGCGGTCATGTCGGGAATGATGACGTCCCTGTAATATGCGCCGAGCTCTGCGCTGCCGCGGACGGATTTGCCGTCGAGGAGATCGGCCTCGAGCTTCTTTGCCTGTCTGTAGACCGCGCTTATCATCGAACTGAGCGACCTGAGGGCGTCCTTTTCATAGGTGCAGTCGATGTCGGGCGAGATGGAGGCTTTCTGCGCGCAGGCGTCCGCGAGGGACTTGCTGTATTTGCTCATCGCGGGGAGAATGTCCTTGTTGGCCATGTCCAGCATGGTCAGAGCCTCGATGTTGACATGCTTGCAGTAGTTCTCGAGAAGGACCTCATAGCGCGCTTCCAGCTCCGTGCGGCTGTATACCCTGTGGGACTCGAACAGGGAGACGTTCTTTTCGTCGAGCATATGAGCCAGCGCGTCCGGGGTGGAGCGAAGGTTGAGCAGACCGCGCTTTCCGGCTTCCACGACCCAGGACTCGTCATAGCCGTCGCCGTTGAAGATGATGCGCTTGTGCTCTTTGATAGTCCTTTTGATAAGGCTGTGCATCGCGAGGGTGAAGTCCTCTGCGCCCTCGAGCTCGTCGGCAAACTGGCGGAGCTCTTCCGCAACGGAGGTATTGAGGACCGTGTTGGCGCAGGAAATGGAGACCGAGGAACCGGGCATACGGAACTCGAACTTGTTTCCGGTGAAGGCGAAGGGCGAGGTCCGGTTGCGGTCGGTCGTGTCCTTCGGGAACTTCGGAAGGGTGTCAACGCCGATGCGCATGAATTCCTTCTCTTTGGAATTGTACGGAGCGTCGGTCTCGATCGCCGTGAGTATCTCGCTCAGGTCGGTGCCGAGGAACATGGACACGATCGCCGGGGGCGCCTCGTTGGCACCGAGACGGTGGTCGTTTCCGGCGCTGGCAACGGAGATGCGCAGCAGATCCTGATATTCATCGACGGCCTTGATGACGGCGCAGAGGAAGAGCAGGAACTGTGCGTTTTCATACGGCGTGTCGCCCGGCTCGAGAAGGTTTGCGCCGGTATCCGTGGAGAGGGACCAGTTGTTGTGCTTGC
>CAKSXP010000040.1 GCA_934515035.1 uncultured Oscillospiraceae bacterium | reverse complement strand
GTTCAGCGCCGCAAGCACAAGCACTATCGCCTTGACAGCCAGCGCAAACACAATATTCTGGCGCACGATCCGCATCGTTTTCCGCGCAATCCTGATCGCAACGGCAATACCCGTCGGCTTATCGTCCATCAGTACGACGTCCGCCGCCTCGATCGCCGCGTCAGAACCCAGCGCACCCATCGCAATGCCTATATCCGCACGGGTAAGCACCGGTGCGTCATTGATGCCGTCGCCGACGAAGGCAAGGCTCTCGCCCGGCTTTTTGCTTTCGAGCATGGCTTCAACGCGCTGGACCTTGTCTGCGGGAAGAAGCTCCGCGTGGTATTCGTCGATGCCCAGTGTCTCGGCAACGCTCTTTGCCGCCGCTTCCCTGTCGCCCGTCAGCATAACGGTCTTTCGGACACCAAGAGCTCTCAGCTGAGTTATCGCGCTGGCGGAATCCGGCTTCGGTGTGTCGGAGATCACGATATGTCCTTCATACCGGCCGTCTACGGCGATGTGTATGATCGTTCCCGCGATGTGGCAGGGGTGAGGTTCTATCCCCTCCGACCGCAGCATACGCTCGTTGCCCGCGAGGACGGTCTTGCCGTCGATAACGGCCATAACTCCGTTGCCGGCTTTCTCGGTGATATCCGTAACGCGGTCCATATCGGGCGTCTTGCCGTAATAGGCGACGACAGACTGCGCAACGGGATGTGTGCTCGAGCATTCGGCAAGCGCCGCTATCTCGACCAACTGGTCCTCTGTCATCGTCTGCGGGTGTATCGCGGTGACGGAGAACTTTCCGCTTGTCAGGGTGCCCGTCTTATCGAACACGACAATGCCGGTGTCGGCAAGCATCTCCAGATAGTTGCTGCCCTTTATCAGAACGCCCTTCCGGGACGCGCCTCCAAGGCCGCCGAAGAAGCTGAGCGGAACGGAGATCACAAGAGCGCAGGGACAGGACACCACAAGGAATATCAGTCCGCGCTGTATCCATCCGCCCCAATCGCCCACAAACAGCGGAGGCACAACGGCAAGCAGCAGCGCCGCTATGCACACAGCCGGGGTGTAAACGCGCGCAAAACGCGTTATGAAGTTTTCGGTGCGCGCCTTTTTATCGCTCGCAGATTCGACCAGCTCCAGTATCCTGGCCACCGTTGACTCACCGTAGAGCTTTGTAACACGCACATGCAGAAGCCCACTCATATTGACCGAGCCGCTGATTATCTCGCTGCCCTCGCATACGTCTACCGGCAGGCTCTCTCCCGTCAGCGCCGCCGTATCCAGCTGCGACGCGCCTTCGATGACAACACCGTCGCAGGGCACTCTCTCGCCCGCTCTGACGATTATCACATCGCCGACGGCAAGCTCCTCCGGATCGACGCGGACGATCTCTCCGTCACGCTCTATGTTTGCATAATCCGGCCGGATATCCATAAGCTCGGTGATCGACTGACGCGAGCGGTTGACCGCGAAGTCCTGAAACAGCTCTCCGATCTGGTAGAGCAGCATGACCGAGACTGCCTCGGTATAATCGCCAAGGCAAAACGCACCGATCGTTGCAACGGTCATGAGGAAATTCTCGTCAAATACCTGTCCTCCAAGAATGTTTCTTACCGCCTTCAGAAGGACGTCGCCCCCGATAACAAAATAAGGAACGAGGAAAAGCAGGAGCTTTATGTACCATTGCTCCACAGGTATCAGAAGCGCGCAAAGCAGCAGAACGACTCCGATGCCAAGGCGGATGCAATCTTTCTTCTGACCTTTTGTCATGGCTTTATCTCACGATCTCGCAGTCGCTGTCGACCTTGCGGCAGATGGCAGCCGCCTTTTCGACGATGGCGTCGAACTGTGCGTCGTCGGCTTCCAGCGTGAGTCTCTGAGTCATAAAGCTGATGGAAGCGTCCTTGACGCCCTCAAGCTTCTTTATTCCGTTTTCCATCTTTGCCGCGCAGTTTGCGCAGTCGAGATTTTTCATTTTGAATACCTTTTTCATTGTGATGACCTCCTGTCAAACAATTGTTCATTTGAACATCTGCTCATATATTAATACCTACACTCCCCTTTGTCAATATCTTTTCTGAAAAAATATAAAAAAATAAGCCCTTATCTTCATCGGGAAGACAGGGGCTTATTATTAAATCTGTGTCAGCCTACGATAGCTTTGGTGTCGCGTGCGATAACAAGCTCTTCGTTGGTGGGAATGACAAGCAGCTTTACCTTGCTGTCGGGAGTGTTGACGACCGCTTCCTTGCCGCGTCCGCTGTTGGCATCCGGATCCAGCTCGCAGCCGAGGTAGGTCAGATACTCGCAGATACCGGCACGGGTGCTGGCGCTGTTCTCTCCGACGCCGGCGGTGAAGATGATGGCGTCAACGCCGTTCATTGCGGCGGCATAGGAGCCGACGACCTTAGCGACCCAGTAGTTGAACATGTCGAGAGCGAGTTTGGCGCGCTCATTGCCCTTTTCGGCGGCAGCGTCAAGATCGCGGAAGTCGCTGGAAACGCCGGAAACTCCCAGAACACCGGACTTCTTGTTGAGGATGTTGAGCATCTCGTCGATGCTGTAGCCGTACTTGTTCATCAGGAACTGCAGAACGCCGCTGTCCAGATCGCCGCAGCGGGTGCCCATGGGCAGACCGACCAGCGGGGTGAAGCCCATGGAGGTGTCAACGCTCTTGCCGTTCTGGATGGCGCAGATGGAGGAACCGTTGCCCAGGTGGCAGGAGATGAGCTTCAGGCTCTCGATTGGCTTTCCAAGCATATCGGCGGCGCGGGCGGAAACATAACGGTGGGAGGTTCCGTGGAAGCCGTAGCGGCGGACCTTGTCCTTTTCATAATACTCATAGGGAACAGCGTACATATATGCCTTGCCGGGCATCGTCTGATGGAAAGCGGTGTCGAAGACCGCGACCTGGGGAATATCGCCGAGGACTTCCTTGCAGGCGTTGATGCCGGTGATGTTTGCGGGGTTGTGGAGAGGAGCAAGGGGAATGCAGTCATCCAGCGCCTTCATAACGTCGTCCGTGATAAGGACGGACTGGGAGAAGCTCTCGCCGCCGTGAACGACACGGTGGCCGACGGCGCCGATCTCGCTCGCGCTGGAAATAACGCCGTATTCGGCGCTCATGAGCTTGTCCATGACCGCGGCTATCGCCTCGGAATGGGTGGGCAGGGCGATATCCTCGTCAAACACGGGCTTTCCGCCGACCAGCGGAGTATGCTTGAGGTGACCGTCGATACCTATGCGCTCGCAAAGACCCTTTGCAAGGACCTGCTCGTTGTCCATGTCGAACAGCTGATATTTGAGAGAGGAACTGCCGGCATTGATGACCAAGATTTTCATAGTAACTATTCCTTTCTATTGTAAAACAGATTTATAAGGAGTAAAATATGCGTACACAGATAAAAGTATTTTAATACTTTTTGCGCAAAACGCAAGAGTTTTTTACAAGGAGGCGCAAATTATGAACGTTATCGGTATCATAGGAGAATATAACCCTTTTCACATGGGCCATATGCATCATATCGCCGAAAGCCGCAGAATAGCCGGCGGGGATACTGCCGTCGTCTGCGTTATGAGCGGAAACTTTGTTCAGCGCGGCGAACCCGCCGTTTTCAGCAAATTTGCACGCGCGGAAGCCGCTGTCCGCTGCGGCGCCGACCTTGTTTTTGAACTGCCGCTGCCCTGGTCTCTCGCCTCTGCCGAGGGATTCGCACGCGGCGCAGTCGGTCTTCTCGGCGCTGTGGGCGTCGTGACCCATCTCAGCTTCGGCAGCGAGACCGGCGATATCGAGCCCCTGGAGCAGCTGGCCGCGGCGCTCGTCGATCCGGCGCTGGACAAGCGGATAAAGGAAGCGGCCTCTTCCGGAGAGCGTCCCTATGCCGCCGTGCGTCAGAGCGTTATCCAGCAGGAGCTGGGCGACAGCGCAAAGCTTCTCGAAACGCCGAACAACATTCTCGCCGTTGAATACCTCAAGGCGATACTGGAGCAGCGGCTGAACATGACCCCCGTTACGATAAAACGCAGCGGCGCGGGCCACGACCGCAAAGCCTCCCACGACGAGTTCCGCTCCGCTTCCGAGCTGCGCGGTATGCTCCGTCTCGGCACCGACGCATATTCCCTTATGCCCCGCGAAGCCGCGGCGGTGTTCATGCGGGAGGCGCACAACGGCAGAGGCCCCGTTTTTACCGACTCTCTGGAGACCGCAATAATATCACGTCTGCGCATGCTGAGCAGTTCCGTCTATGACGATCTGCCGGACGAGGGAGACGGCCTTGGCCGGCGTCTGATGCGCGCGGCGTGCGATGAAAGCTCTCTCGACTCCACATACGCCGCGGCAAAGACAAAGCGCTTTGCCATGTCCCGCATACGCCGTCTGTCCATGTGTGCCGCGCTCGGCGTCAGGCGCGGCATGTCAGCCGGAACGCCGCCATACGCGCGCGTGCTGGCGGCGACATCAAAAGGCTGTGATATACTGCGCGCCGCCGGGACAAACTCGCATATTCCCATCATAACCAAACCCGCCGCCGTAAAAACACTTTCCGCCGGCGACCGCGCTCTGTTTTCTCTCGAGTGCTCGGCGGACGACCTTTATGTTCTCGGCTATCCCGCCAGAGCCGAGCGCGGCGGCGGTGCAACCTGGCGCACCAGCCCTTTTATATTCAAATGAAGCAAAACAATTAATAATTATTCATTGGGCTATGCAGAGCGACATGCTCTGCATGGCCTCTTTTATGCTCCGGGTTTCGTCACAATTGACTGCTTATCCCGGCTTATTCACAATAATGACGACAGCAGCCGCATTCGTGCCTCCAAAAATGGTCAAAATACTTATTGCATAAAATAGAAATATGCGTTATAATCCCAAAGTAATCTACAAGAACATTTGTCCGCGCACCGCGTACACAACTTGGGACAAGACAAATTGAAGAGATCGAAAGGAGATCAAATAATGAAAAGAACATTTGCTATGCTCCTAGCACTGGTCATGCTGCTCGCAGTCTGCGCCGGCTGCGGCGGAGAAAAGGCCGATTCCAGCGTTATCAAGATAGGCGTTTTTGAGCCCTCTTCCGGCGAAAACGGAGCCGGAGGCAAACAGGAGGTCCTTGGTATCCAGTATGCCAACAGCCTCAACAACAAGGTTACGATCGACGGCAAGGAATACACCATCGAGCTTGAGATAGTCGATAACCAGTCCTCCACCGACAAGGCGCCCTCCGCCGCACAGAATCTCGTTTCCGCCGGCGTTTCCGTCGTTCTCGGTTCTTACGGCTCCGGCGTTTCCATCGCTGCCGGCGATATCTTCAAGCAGGCCAAGATCCCCGCTATCGGCTGCTCCTGCACCAACCCGCAGGTCACCGAGGGCAATGATTATTACTACCGCGTCTGCTTCCTCGACCCGTTCCAGGGTACCGTTATGGCGAACTTCGCCATGAGCAAGGGCGCCAAGACCGCTTATGTCCTGACTCAGCTCGGCGATGACTACTCCGTCGGCCTCGGCAATTACTTCAAGCTCGCGTTCGAGGAAATGGGCGGCACCGTTATTGAAGAAAGCTTCCAGGAAGGCAACAACGACTACTCCGCGTTCCTGACCAACGCAGTCAACGCAGGCGCCGATGTTTTCTTCTCCCCCACATCCACCACCGCCGCATCCCTCATTCTCACACAGGCCGCCGCTCAGAACGTTCCCTTCCCCATCATGGCGGGCGACACCTGGGAAAGCTCCGTTATTCTCGATGCTGCAAAGGGTTCGAACCTTGAGGTCTATATGTCCACCTTCTTCGATGAGAACGACAGCTCCAGCACCGCTGCCGCGGAATTTGTCAGCGGCTTCAAGGCCTGGATGAACGAGGATTCCCAGCGTCTGACCAACAACGGCGGAAACGACATCGTCGCCGCTGTCTCCGCTCTCGGCTTCGACGCCTATAACGTCGCTGTTGAGGCCATCAAGGCCGCAGGCTCCGCCGACGGCGAAAAGGTCGCCGCCGCTCTCGCCGGCGTCACCTACACCGGCGTTACCGGCTCCATCTCCTTCAACGAGACCGGCGATGCCAACAAGGATATGGCTTACATCAAGACCGCCAACACCGAGACCGGCGCATTCGATTTCGTCAAGACGCAGAGCGTTGCTGACCTCGGCTGATAATCACACGCAACAAAGCTACGACCGGCGGGGGCCTGACGCCCCCGCCGCGCCCCGTTTTTCAATCGCTTTCTGGACCGCCTCGAAAGGAGAAAAAACGGATTTCTCCTTTCGAGACGGCACCAATCGGAGGTTAATTTATGGATTTCATCAATCACAACCTGCCGCATATCCTCGCCGGAATTTCCGTCGGCGGACAATATGCGCTTATCGCCATCGGATATACGATGGTCTACGGCATACTGCGTCTGATAAACTTTGCCCACGGCGATATTTTCATGGTTGCGGGCTTTATCATGGTTTACGCTTCCGCCAGCTTGCCGCTCTATATCTCCATTCCTCTGGTCATCATCCTGACGGTGCTGCTCGGCTTCACGGTGGAGCGCGTGGCATATAAGCCGCTGCGCACAGCGCCGAGAATGTCGATCATGATCTCCGCGATCGGCGTTTCCTACCTTCTGCAAAACTGTGCATGGTACATAACCGGCGGTCTTGCCAAGCAGTATCCCACCATCCCGTGGATCAGCAGCACGATAACCATAGGCTCTGCAACGACCAAGCTGGTAACGATCATAACCCCGATCCTCACGATCATTCTGGTTATTGCGCTTGTCCTTCTCATAAAGCACACAAAGATAGGCATGGCCATGCGCGCCGTTTCCAAGGATTTCGAGACGAGCCAGCTCATGGGCATCAAGATCAATTCCGTCATCAGCGTCACCTTTATCATCGGTTCCTTCCTCGCCGCGATCGGCTCGCTTCTCTACTTTACAAGCTACACCACCGTCACGCCGACCATCGGCGCCATGCCCGGCCTGAAGGCCTTTGTTGCTGCTGTCTTCGGCGGCATAGGCTCTATCCCCGGCGCCGTCATCGGAGCATTTATAATAGGTATCTGCGAAAACCTTATCAAGGGCGCGGGCTATTCCACCTTTTCGGACGCATTTACCTTCGCCCTGCTGATAATCATCCTCGTCGCAAAGCCCACCGGACTCTTCGGCGAAAAGCAGACGGACAAGGTTTGAGGTGTTTGCCATGAGTAAAAAGAAAAAGACAATTATCAATGCATCTCTCATCGCGGCCCTGTTTGCGCTGCTGATCGTGCTTGAGGCGACGGTACCCGCCTCCTCGATGCTCTTTACCGTGCTGAAAAAGGGTGTTATTTACGCGCTCGTCGCGGTCTCGATGAACCTGCTCAACGGCTTTACGGGTCTGTTTTCTCTCGGTCAGGCCGGATTTATGCTCATCGGCGCATATGCCTTCGGCATACTCTCCATCCCCGCCGGAGCAAGAGCCTCCGTATACCAGTACTTTGACGGCGGCATCGTCAAGTTTTCGATCCCCGAGCTCCTTTCGAACAGCTTTCTCGGCCCGGTCGTCGGAAACATGGTCGGCGTTATCATAGTGCTGATAATCGCCGGACTTTTCGCCGCGCTGTTCGCGTTCCTTATCGGCCTGCCCGTGCTGCGCCTTAAAAGCGACTATCTCGCCATCGCAACGCTTGGCTTTGCAGAGATAATCCGCGCTATCTTTCAGTGGGACACCCTCGGACCCCTCACAAACGGCTCCAACCTCCTGCGCAAGTTCCCGACATTCAGCTCCGTCCTCTTCCCCTTTATCGTCGCCGGGGTCTGCATCGCAATGATCGTATTGCTGATAAACTCATCCTACGGCCGGGCTTTCAAAGCCATCCGCGATGACGAGATCGCCGCTGAGGCCATGGGCATCAACCTTGCGCGCCACAAGCAGATGAGCTTTATAATAAGCTCCTTCTTCGCCGGAGTCGGCGGCGCACTGCTCGCCATGTACCAGACCACAGTCCAGGCAAATGCATTCAAATCCGCAATGACCTATGAGATACTTCTCATCGTCGTTCTCGGCGGTATCGGTTCGATCACCGGCAGCTGCATCGGCTCCTTCCTCTTCGTCGCGTGCAGCGAATGGTGGCTCCGCTTCCTCGACCAGGAGACCTGGATCGGCGCGTTCAAGCTCCCTCTTCTCCGCCCCGGTTTCCGCATGGTCGTCTTTTCGGTCATCATCATGGTCATCGTTCTTTTCTACCGCAAGGGTATCATGGGAGACCGTGAGTTTTCCGTCGAGCGAATAGCCGGTTTCTTCAAACGAACTTACAGGCGTCTGTTCCGCCGCGGCGGCAAGGAGGTGTCCAAATGATGGAAAACATCCTCAATATTGAAAACGTTACCATGCAGTTCGGCGGCGTCGTAGCCGTCAACAACCTCTCGATGAAGGTCGGCAAGGGCGAGATCGTCGCTCTTATCGGTCCCAACGGCGCGGGAAAGACGACCGCGTTCAACTGCATAACGGGCGTTTACGAACCCACAAACGGCAGGATCAGCTTTATGGACGCGCCTATCGTGGAAAACTATCCCCACGGAAAGATGAAGAAGCTCTATGCCGGAGAAAATATGGGCATGTACACCAAAAAGCTCAATCCCACTCCGGACAGGATAACAGAGCTCGGCATCGCCAGGACCTTTCAGAACATTCGCCTGTTCTCGAGCATGACCGTCTTTGACAATGTTCTTACCGCAAAGCATATGCGCGCAAAGCAGAACGTTTTCTCCGCGACTTTCCGTTTGAGCCGCTCGGAGGAAAAGCGCATGCGCGAGGAGACCGAAGCCCTTCTCGTTGAACAGGACCTGATCGATTACAGAGACGAGCTGGCAACCAGCCTCCCCTACGGCCTTCAGCGCCGTCTCGAGATCGCAAGAGCTCTCGCGACAGAGCCCCGGCTGCTCCTTCTTGACGAGCCCGCGGCAGGTATGAACCCGCAGGAAACTCTCGACCTTACCGAGTTCATCAGCCGGATACGCAAAGAATACGACCTTACAATACTTATGATCGAACACCATATGGATCTCGTCATGCGCATATCCGAGCGGATATACGTTCTCGACTTCGGCAAGCTCATTGCCGAGGGCACTCCGGAGGAGGTCCAGAATAATCAGCGCGTTATCGACGCATATCTGGGGGTGGCCGACGATGCTTAAAATCACAGATCTGAAAGTTAATTACGGCGGCATCGAAGCCGTCAAGGGCCTGTCCTTCGAGGTTCCGGAAGGCAGCATCGTGACCCTTATCGGCGCAAACGGCGCCGGAAAGTCCACCATTCTGCGCTCGATCGCCGGTCTTGTAAAACCCGCCTCCGGCAAGATCGAGTTTATGGGCGAGGATATAACCGGCAAGGACCCGACGGCGATCGTCACAAAGGGAATAACGCTTGTTCCCGAGGGGCGCAAGATATTCCCCGACCTGACCGTTCTTGAGAATCTGCGCATCGGCGCATATCTCCGCAAGGATGATATCAGTTCGGATATTGAGTGGGTCTATTCCCTGTTTCCCAGACTTCAGGAGCGCAGCTGGCAGCTCGGAGGCACGCTCTCCGGCGGCGAACAGCAGATGCTCGCTGTCGGCCGGGCGCTCATGAGCCGCCCCAAGGTCATGATGATGGACGAGCCGTCGCTGGGCCTCGCACCTCTGGTCGTTCAGGATATTTTCTCCATAATACGCCAGGTCAACAAGCAGGGCGTCACCATTCTGCTGATCGAGCAGAATGCCAACATGGCGCTCAAAACCGCCGACATCGGTTACGTGCTCGAGACCGGCCGCATCACCATGACCGGCTCGGGAACGGAGCTTCTGGCAAACGAAGACATCAAAAAAGCATATCTGGGTACTTGATACCTCATTTACCTCCCAAACGGCGTCCGGATCCTCCGGACGCCGTTTTTGTTCGGAACTTCCACCCGCCGTGTTCGTCATATAGACATGTATGTAAAGGAGGAATGCAAAATGAAAAAAGCACTGCCGCTTGTTTTAGCACCGCTTCTGATTCTGTCCATATTCGCGGGATGCTCCGGCAGACCCGGCGCGGCGCCGGAGCCGATCGTATCCAACGCCCCGGCAAGCTCCCGGCCGGATGCAGACGGCGCGCACTATGCAAAGGACTATTCGGAGGTCGCCGAACATCTGAGCTTCGGATATAAAGCCGACAACGATGTCCCAATGGAAGACATGGCGGAGGCCGCAGCAGCCGAGCCAAGCACCCCGGCCGCCGAACCGGAAGCCCCGGTCCCCGAGGCCGATGCTTCCGACGATCATTCCGGGACCAATGTGCAGGTAGACGGCATTGACGAAGGCGACATCGTCAAAACCGACGGCAAGTATATTTATATCCTGCACGGCGACAGTCTTGTCATATATGAGGCCGCAGGAAGCGGGACACACCGGCTTGGAGGCACCGCGCTCGGCCACAGCAAAGAGACAGACGATGCCGAAGGCTATGAGTATTATTATGAATTCAGCAACAAGACCCTGACCGAAATGTATGTATACGGCAGCACCGTTATCGTCATCTCATCCGGCTTCAATGGTTTGGAGTGCTCCGGCAAAGAGGTCTGGTACAGTGAATACTCCGACGAATCCTGCATCGACTTCATCGACGTAAGCGATCCTTCCTCCCCTGTTCTCATCTCCACGGTTTCTCAGGACGGATATGTCAATACCTCGCGTCTTTATGACGGAAAACTCTATCTCATCAGCAATTACTATGTCCAGTCCGTCTATGATGACGAGCCGGAAACCTATATTCCCGGTATAAAGATGAACGGCGAGAC
>CAKSXP010000039.1 GCA_934515035.1 uncultured Oscillospiraceae bacterium | reverse complement strand
TCGGATGAGGGAATATCCTATGAATGGGCAAGGATACCGCATTTCTTCTATAATTACTATGTGTTCCAGTATGCCACCGGCTTCTCCGCGGCCGTTGCGATCGCAAACCGCATCCTGAAAGAAGGCGAACCGGCTGTGGCCGACTACAAGAGATTCCTCTCCGGCGGAAGCAGCACCGATCCCATCTCGCTTCTGAAGATCGCGGGAGTCGATATGAGCACTCCGGAGCCGGTCAATGCGGCACTGGAGCTCTTTGGAGAACTGCTCAATGAGATGGAGGAGCTTCTGTGAAGGCACAGCGGGACTTTCCCAAATGCGTTATAACGCAGAAGGGAACACGCTGGGTGGAGCAGGGACACCCCTGGATCTATGAGGCAGAGGTCATCAGCGAGGACGCCGGGTGCGAAAACGGAGGACTGGTCGACGCTGTCAGCGAAAAGGGAAAATACCTCGGAACAGGGTTTCTCAGCCGCGAGAGCAAGATAAGAGTGCGGCTCGTTTCCCGCAACGCAAATGACAGATTTGACGCGGCCTTCTGGAAACGGAGACTGCGCTATGCTTGGGATTACCGCAAAACGGTCATGGGAGACGACGCTTCCTGCTGCCGCATCATTTTCGGAGAGGCGGATTCGTTTCCCGGCCTGACGGTGGACAGGTTTTCCAACATTCTCGTCACGCAGACGCTCTCTGTCGGCATGGAGAGACTCAAACCTCTGCTGTTCCCGCTCCTGCGCGAGGTGCTTGAAGAGGACGGCGAGCATATAAGCGGAATATTCGAGCGCAACGACGCTGCAATACGCGAGCTTGAGGGACTGGAACAGAACAGGGGCTGGTATCCGCTCGAGGGACTGCCTGTGCCGGAGAGCGCCGTGACGGAGATCTGCGAAAACGGCGTTTACTACAGCGTGGACGTTGAAAACGGACAGAAAACCGGGTTTTTCCTCGACCAGAAATACAACCGCCTTGCCGTGGCGCGCCTGGCAAAGGGGAAACGTGTCCTTGACTGCTTTACCCACACCGGGTCGTTCGCGCTCAACGCGGCCAGGGGCGGCGCGGAGCATGTAACGGCCGTGGATGTTTCGGCCTCCGCGATAGAGATGGCACGGTCGAACGCCCGCCGCAACGGGCTTGAGGACAGGATGGACTTTGTTACGGCGGATGTCTTTGACCTTCTTCCGGAGCTGGAAAAGCAGGGACGGGCGCCATATGACTTCATTATTCTGGATCCGCCCGCGTTCACGAAATCGCGCAGGACCGTTTCCCGCGCAGAAAAGGGATATAAGGAGATCAATCTGCGCGCAATGAAGCTTCTGCCGCGCGGGGGCTATCTTGCAACGGCGTCGTGCAGTCATTTCATGCCGGGCGAGCTGTTTGAAAAGATGCTGCGTTCGGCTGCGAGGGACGCCGGAGTCCAGCTGCGGCAGATCGAGGCACGGCAGCAGGCTCCCGACCATCCGATACTCTGGAACGTACCGGAGACGGATTATCTCAAGTTTTATATTTTTCAGGTGGTATAGAGCAATACGCCGGCCCTGGAACAATAAAAAAGAAGCCGATACTGTTTCAGTATCGGCTTCTGTACATATAAAGGATATTTTCCGGCGGGCCCGCTCATATCTGCGCGGCTGTTCCGGGCATCAGAGAACGCGGACCTTCATTACCTCGTCCAACGCGGAAATGGAGCCTGCGATATCCTCCGTTATCGGGGAGCCCGTGTCTATAACGGTGTAGGCATATTCTCCGCGGGGCTTGTTTATCATATGCTCGATGTTGATGTTCTGAGCGCTTATGAGGTCGAGAAACTGGTTTATCATGCCCGGCTTGTTGCGGTGGATAACGCACAGACGGGACACGCCCATGCGGTCGAGCGAAACGGCGGGGAGATTGACGCTGTTCCTGATGTTGCCGTTGTTGAGGTAATCGACAAGCTCGTTTGCAGCCATTACGGCGCATTTTTCCTCGCTCTCGGGCGTGGAAGCGCCGATATGCGGCATCGGGACGACATTGGAAAGCCCGGCTATGCGGTCATTGGGAAAATCGGTGACATAGCGAGCAATCTTTCCGGAGTCGAGGCCGCTTATCAGGGCGTCGTCGTCAACAAGCTCTCCGCGCGCAACGTTTATCAGGCGCACGCCGTCGCGCATTTTGCCGATCGCCGCGGCGTCTATCATGTGGTGAGTGGAATCCATATAGGGAACGTGGATGGTTATGTAGTCGCAGTTTGCATAGATCGTATCGAGATCGACCGCGTGTATAACGCTGTGGGAAAGCTGCCACGCCGCTTCGACGGAAAGATATGGGTCGTAGCCGTAAACCGTCATGCCGAGAGAGATGGCGCTGTTTGCGATCTTTGCGCCGATCGCGCCGAGACCGATGACGCCAAGAGTCTTGCCGCCGATCTCGGGCCCTATGAAAGCGGACTTTCCCTTTTCGACAGAAGAGGCAACATCGCCGTTTCCTGCGATGCTGCGCACCCACTCGACGCCGCCGACGACATCGCGGGAAGCGAGCAGAAGCGCGCAGATGCACAGCTCCTTGACAGCTTCGGCATTTGCGCCGGGGGTGTTGAAAACAACGATGCCCTGTTCGGTGCAGCGGTCGATGGGAATATTGTTGGTCCCCGCGCCCGCGCGTGCAATGGCACAGAGCTCCGGACCGAAGTCTATATCGTGCATTTTCGCGCTGCGCACCATTATGCCGTCGGGGGAAGCGGTATCGTCCCCGACGCTATAGCCCTGCCTGCGGAGGATGTCAAGGCCGTTATCGGATATTTTGTTGAGAGTTTTTATGTTATACACGGTTTCTTACCTCGAATTCCTTCATAAAGTCGAGAAGCGCCTTAACGCCCTCCATGGGCTGTGCGTTATAGATGGAAGCGCGCATGCCGCCCGCCACACGATGGCCCTTGAGGTTGAGCAGTCCGCGGTCGGCGGCCTGCTTTGCAAAGGCGGCGTCCAGACCGGCGTCACCGGTGCGGAAGGTGATGTTCATATCGGAGCGTGAATCCTTTTCTGCGCTGGCCCTGTAGAAAGAACTGTTGTCGAGATAGTCGTATACAAGCGCGGCCTTTTCCCGTTTCAGCTTTTCCATTCCGGCAACGCCGCCCTGCTTTTCGAGCCAGTCCAGAACGAGTCCGAGGATATAGATATTCCAGCAGGGAGGCGTGTTGTACATGGAATCCTTTTCGATCATGCGCTGATAGCTCATCATGAGCGGAGTATAGGGAAGCTCGTTTCCGGCGAGAGATTTGTCGATGATAACGACGGTCAGCCCGGCGGGAGCCATGTTTTTCTGCGCACCGGCAAAGATGATGCCGTATCTGGACACGTCGACCGGCTGAGAGAGAATATCGGAGGACATGTCGCAGACGAGCGGAACTCCGGCTGTTTCGGGAACGTAGTGCCACTCGGTGCCGTAAATGGTGTTGTTGGCGGTGTAATAGAAGTATTTTGCGCCGGGATCAAGAACCAGCTCGCTCTGGACCGGGATGCGGGAGAAGCTCTCCGCCTCGGTCGATGCGGCAACGTTGACCTTTCCGTACTTTTTGGCTTCCTTGCAGGCAACGTTTGCAAAATGCCCGGTGACGGCATAGTCCGCGCTGCCGTTTTCTCCCATGAGGTTCATGGGGACCATTGAAAACTGGAGGCTTGCGCCGCCCTGAAGCATGAGGATCTCATGAGTTTCAGGGACGGAAAGCGCTTTTCTGAGCTTTGCCTTGGTGCTGTCGAAAATGTCCTGAAACCAGCTGCTGCGGTGACTCATCTCCATGACTGACATGCCGCTGCCGGAACAGTTGAGGATCTCTGATGAGGCGCGCTCAAGCACCTCGTCCGGCAGAACGGACGGGCCCGCGGAGAAGTTGAAAGTTTCGTTTCTGGTCATTTCGCAAACCTCCCTAATAATACAGTAGTTAATTAACAGAATAAATCAATTATATATCAAGCCGCCGGTAAAATCAAACGACGAGTCCCACAAGCATTTGACCGGAAACATCAATTATTTTAACATTTCTGACAAGGCCGTGAAGCCGTGCGGGAGGAACCGATACCTCGCAGTAGTTATCTGCGTGGCCAACGGAGTGCTCGGCGCTGTCGGTTTCGAAGAGGACGGAAAGAGTCTGGCCGACGCAGCTCCGGAGAAACTCATCTCTCATGCCGTCGGCTATGAGCTGTGCTTCGTGGGCGCGGCGGGATTTCTCCGCCTTTGGTATCTGGGGCGTCATTTCGGCCGCCTTTGTGCCGGGGCGGATCGAGTAGGGGAAAATGTGCATCTGCGAAAAGCCGCATTTTTTTATAAACTCCAGCGTTTCGGCGTGTTCGCTGTCTGTCTCTCCCGGAAAGCCGGTTATAAGATCGGCGGTCAGTCCGCAGCCGGGGAACCATTTGCGCAGGAGTTCGACACGCTCATAGAAGAACGCCGTGTCATACTTCCTGTTCATGCGCGACAGAACGCCGTCGCTCCCCGACTGGAGAGAAAGATGAAAGTGGCGGCAGAGCCTGCCTGTCGTTGAGAGCCTTTCACAGAACTCTTCGGTTATAACGGTGGGTTCGAGCGAGCCGAGACGGATGCGCGCATCGGGCGCCGCTTCGATCACCGACTCCGTGACGGAGACAAGGCTTGAGCCGTCGCGCAGGTCCTTGCCGTAGGACGCAATCTCTATACCCGTCAGCACCAGCTCGCGGAAACCCTCCGCATTGAGCCGGGAGGCCTCTTTGACGGCTTCCTCCGGGGGGAGCGAGCGCACCCGCCCACGTGCATAGGGAATTATGCAGTAGGTGCAGAAGTTGTCGCAGCCGTCCTGTATCTTGAGCATCGCGCGCGTGCGGTGTTCCACCGCGCCGGAAGGAAGCGGCTCGAAATAGCGGCGTTTGAAAGGATCGTCGATGCTGACGACGGAGCTGTGACGTTCGCGCAGAAGCTCCTCCAGCGCGGATACAAGCCCGTGCTTATCCCCGCTGCCGAAAACGATATCCGCGCCGAGCGACCTTATCTCGTCCGGCTCGACCTGCGAAAAGCAGCCGCAGACAGCGACTGCGGAGCCCGGATTTTCGTTTTTCATCCTGCGTATCGCCTGGCGGGATTTTCGTCCGCTCTCCGCAGTGACGGCGCAGGTATTGATGATAACAACGTCTGCATCTCCATCCGCGGTGGGGGAGAATCCGCGTTCTGCGAGAAGCTTTTCAAGGGCGGCGGTCTCGTATTGGTTGACCTTGCAGCCCAGAGTGGTTATGGCATACTTCATAAAATACATTTCCTTTTGGTGTTGACAAAAAAGCCGCAGAGCTTGATAATTGGCTCTGGACAAATCAAACGGAGTTGATAGCTTTGATATATTTTGATAATGCCGCGACAACACAGGTATGTCCTGAGGCGGCGCAGGCCGCGATGAGAGCGATGACGGAGCTTTACGGAAATCCGTCTTCCGGACATGTCCTCGGACGCAGGGCGAAAGAAGAGCTCAAAAATGCGCGGGCACAGATAGCAAAGGACATCGGCGCGGCCAAACCCTCGGAGATAGTGTTCACATCCTGCGGTTCCGAGAGTGACAATTGGGCGCTCATTTCCGGCGCGGAAAAAAACAGAAGGGCCGGCCGGCATATAATCAGCTCGCTCGTCGAGCATGACGCGGTGCTCAAAGCGCTGGACAGGCTCGAGCATGACGGCTGGGAGGTAACGCGCCTGTCTCCGGAGCCGGACGGCAGTATTTCCGTTGAAAAGATGGCTCGGGCGCTCCGCCCGGATACGGCGCTTGTTTCCCTTATGATGGTGAACAACGAAACGGGAGCCGTGACGGATATCGCGGGCATTGCAAAGGCGATAAAGGCGGCAGGTTCCCCGGCTTTGCTGCATACGGACGCGGTCCAGGGGTATATGAAGGTGCCGTTTTCTGCCAGGAGCCTTGGCGCGGATATGATCTCTGTAAGCGGGCATAAAATACACGCGCCCAAAGGCATAGGCGCGCTGTATATCAGGGACGGGCTGAATCTCGCGCCGATGATCCTCGGCGGAGGGCAGGAGGAGGGCCGCCGCTCCGGGACGGAGCCCATGCCGCAGATATGCGCGTTTGCAGCGGCCTCTGCGGCGGCCGCCGCAGCAATGCCGGAGGCGCTGACGCGGATGGCGCAGATAAGGCAGCATGTTATAGACCGTGTTACGGATGAAATACCGGACAGCGTTATTATCGGCGGCGGCGCGGGACATATTCTCTGCATTTCACTGCCCGGATACAGGAGCGAAGTGCTGCTGAACTATCTTGACAGCCGCGGTATATGCATCTCGCGGGGTTCTGCCTGCAAGAAGGGCCGGCGCAGTCATGTGCTGACGGCAATGAACCTCAGCCCCCGCGTGATAGACGGCGCGATAAGGATAAGCTTTTCGCGCGGCAGCACGCTCGATGAGGCCGATATATTCTGTGACGAATTAGCGCTTGCGGCAAAAAATCTTTTTACCGCTCTTTGACCCGGAACCGGTACTGCCGCCGTCTCCCTCGGTGTTTTCACCGTCGGAGGCGGCGTTTTTTTCGTTTTTGGCGGTCATTGCTACCATTTCGCCGGTGTTGGGATCGATGTAGTCCAAGCCGTCATAATCCGAGGCGTTGGTAGACAGTCCGCGGCGCTCGAGGGCGGAGTCCACAAGGTAATGTATGCCCGCGAGAATTACGGTCATGACAGGAACGCCGACCACCATGCCGATAAAGCCGAACAGTCCTCCGCCGACGATTATGGCAAACATGATCCAGAAGCCCTTGATGCCGACGGCGTTGCCGAGGATCTTGGGGCCGAGGACATTGCCGTCAAACTGCTGAAGAATGATGATAAAGACAATGAATATAAGACATTTTACGGGGTCGTCCATCAGAATCAGGAATGCGGAGGGCACGGCTCCTATAAACGGGCCGAAAAAGGGAATAATATTCGTGACCCCGACGATCACGCTGACGAGAACGACATAGGGCATCCCAAGTATGGCACAGCCGATGTAGCACATAACGCCGATAATGAGACTGTCGATCAGCTTGCCGGAGATAAAGCCCATAAAAGCGTTGTCGGCATAGCGGACGGCCTTGAGTATGCGCAGAGCTTTCCCCGGAGAGATCATGCTGTAAAGTATCTTTTTGCAGCCGGAAACGAACTTTTCCTTGTTATACATCAGATACAGGGAAACAACGAGGCCGATAAGAATATTGAGTACCGCGCGCACGACTTTGTAAACGCCGGTCGTGACGTTTGTGAGTATGCTTTCCATCTGCGGGAGGATGGAGTCTGTGAACCATTTTGTCAGAGAGTCGGAAACGGAGCCGAGAACGGAGACGGTCATGTTTTCCAGCTCCGGCGTGCTGCTGAGCGTCCTTTCGACCCAGTCCACAATGGTCGTCGCATAGCCCGGAATGTTGACAACAAGCGTTTCAAGGCTCTCATAAACCTGAGGAAGCAGCATCCAGAGCAGCGCGACAACGACGATAACGAGAAGGATAAGCGCAAAGGCGGATGCAGCGGCGCGCGAGACCTTCGGTGCATTTTCCGGCTTCTTTTTGCACAGTTTTATACTGACAGGATCGAAAATTATTTTTTGGAAAAATTTAAGAACCGGCTGGAGCAGGTATGCGATAACGCAGCCCCAGATTATCGGACTGAGTGTATTCAGCAGCTGAGAGATCGCTTTTCTGATACCCGGCAGATGCTGAAGAAGCATGAAAAACAGTATCGAGCCGATGATAACAAAAAAGGCGGTAAGCCCCCAGCACAGATACTTTTTGTCGTCAAACAGATGCTTCAATTTATCCCGCCTTTCTGATCGGTTATACAAATAATATAACGCGGCCTGTTCCCTTCGTCAAGAAAGAACGAAACTGAAACTTGTTCACATAAAATTTGCAATTAAATTTATATAAACATATTGACAAAATGTGAGCGCGGTAGTAATATGTGGCCATGAACGGGAGGAATGAAAATATGAACAAAAACATGTATCCGCTGATGCTTTCTGACGACGTGGTCGCCGCAATCGACAGACTGGCATATGAGAACGGAACGAACCGTTCAAATATGGTCAACCAGATACTGGCTGAGTATGTTTCCTATACAACGCCTGAAATGCGCATGCATGGCATTTTTTCAAACGTAGAAAAGCACCTGTCCGGTCGTGACAGTTTTCAGATACTCCTTCAGAATTCCGGCAGCGTGTTTTCCCTGCGTTCGGCGCTCGCTTTCAAATATAATCCAAACGTGCGATACACCGTGGAGCTGTACAGAAGCTTCCGCGGCGACTCTTTCGGCGAGCTGAGGGTAAGCCTGAGGACGCAGAACGCAAACCTTATCCTATATCTGACGCAGTTTTACAAGCTCTGGATAAAGCTCGAGAGCGCGTATAATCCCCGCTGTGAGTATATTCTCGACGGCGGTAAGCTGACGCGCAAGCTCAAGCTTGACGCGGACGATGCGCAGAGGCTGAATGAGGACGGTATCGGCGAACTGATAGCGGGCTTTATAACGTACTTTGACAGGGCAATGAAAGCCTTCTTCTATAATCTGGACGATGCAAAGGCTGCGCTTGAGCAGACGGAAAAGCTGGTCCGGGAATACCACCGCAGTGCGGCGGCTTTCATCTGATCCATGGGAGGTTAAGAATATGAACGTACAGAAACTTACACAGAAAAGCCTGGAGGCCGTGCAGTCGGCTCAGACGATAGCGATAGAAAACGGTAATCAGGAGCTCCGCCAGGAGCATCTGCTGCTCGCACTTCTGAAGCAGCAGGACGGACTTATCCCGCAGCTCATGAACGCAATGGGCGCTTCCGCGGAAGCAATGGCCCGGGAGCTTGAAGCGGAGATAGGCAGAATGCCGAAGGTCTCCGGTTCCGGCGCGGGAAATGTATATCTGTCCCGTGACCTCGAGCAGGCTCTTACAGCCGCGGAGAAAGCGGCCGACGGAATGACGGACGAATATGTCTCTGTCGAGCACATCGTGATGGGACTCATCGACAAAGCCAATGATACGCTGAAAAGGCTTTTCCGCACTCACAATGTTACCAAGGACGGCTTCATGACCGCGCTGCGCTCCGTGCGCGGAAATCAGCGCGTAACAAGCGACGATCCGGAGGATACCTACAATGTGCTGAAGAAATACGGCCAGGATCTGACGGAGCTCGCACGCAGCCAGAAGCTCGACCCCGTTATCGGGCGCGACGACGAGATAAGGAACGTTATACGTATCCTGTCCCGTAAAACCAAGAACAACCCCTGCCTGATCGGCGAGCCGGGCGTCGGCAAGACCGCGATAGCAGAGGGACTCGCAATGCGTATCGTTCGCGGCGATGTTCCGGATAACCTGAAGGACAGAATGCTGTTCTCGCTGGATATGGGCAGCCTTGTCGCGGGCGCAAAATTCCGCGGCGAGTTTGAAGAGAGGCTCAAGGCCGTGCTCAACGAGGTCAAGGAGTCCGAAGGAAAGATAATCCTCTTCATCGATGAGCTGCACACCATCGTGGGCGCCGGCAAAACAGACGGCGCGATGGATGCGGGCAACCTGCTCAAGCCCATGCTGGCACGCGGCGAGCTGCACTGCATCGGTGCGACAACACTTAATGAATATCGCCAGTATATCGAAAAGGACGCGGCTCTTGAGCGCCGCTTCCAGCCGGTAATGGTGAATGAACCCAGCGTTGAGGACACGATATCCATCCTGCGCGGACTCAAGGACAGGTATGAGGTATACCACGGCGTCAAGATCCAGGACCAGGCGCTGATAGCGGCGGCAACGCTTTCGAACAGATATATATCCGACCGTTTTCTGCCGGATAAGGCAATAGACCTTGTGGACGAGGCCTGCGCCATGATAAAGACGGAGCTTGACTCGATGCCGACAGAGATGGACGAAGTGTCCAGAAAGATAATGCAGCTCGAGATCGAGGAGACCGCGCTCAAGAAAGAGTCGGATAAGCTCTCGCAGGAGCACCTCAAGCATATACAGGAGGAGCTTTACAATCTGCGCGACGAGTTCTCCGCGATGAAGGCCCGCTGGGAGAATGAGAAGAACTCGATCGGCAGGGCCCAGAAGATCAGGGAGGAGATCGACTCCGTAAACTCCCAGATCGAGATCGCCCAGAATAACTATGACCTCGGCAAGGCATCGGAACTCAAATACGGCCGTCTGCCGCAGCTCCAGAAGGAGCTGGAAGAGGCCGAGCGGGACGCCGACCTAGGAAAGCATACTCTTCTGCGCGACCGCGTTACGGAAGAGGAGATCGCACGTATCGTCGGCCGCTGGACCGGTATCCCCGTGTCGAAGCTGATGGAGGGTGAGCGCGAGAAGCTGCTGCATCTTGACGATACGCTGCACGAGCGCGTCATCGGCCAGGATGAGGCCGTTGAGAAAGTGACCGACGCCATACTGCGTTCGCGCGCCGGTATACAGGACCCGAAACGTCCGATAGGTTCGTTCCTGTTCCTCGGCCCGACCGGCGTCGGCAAGACGGAGCTTGCAAAGGCTCTGGCACAGGCGCTGTTTGACGACGAGAGCGCAATGGTCAGGATCGACATGAGCGAATATATGGAGAAATACTCTGTCTCCCGTCTGATCGGTGCGCCTCCGGGATATGTAGGATATGACGAGGGCGGCCAGCTGACCGAGGCTGTGCGCCGCAAGCCCTATGCGGTGGTGCTCTTTGACGAGATCGAAAAGGCGCATCCGGACGTTTTCAACGTCCTGCTCCAGGTGCTGGATGATGGCCGTATAACCGACAGCCAGGGCAGAACGATCGATTTCAAGAACACAATAATCATCCTCACCTCCAACCTTGGCAGCGATATAATACTCGACGGCATAACGGAAAACGGCGAGATCAGCCAGGAGGCAAGGTCGGGCGTCGATGCGCTGCTCAAGCGCAGCTTCCGTCCCGAATTCCTCAACCGTCTTGACG